>JAHBAQ020000006.1 GCA_018500045.2 Candidatus Shapirobacteria bacterium
AACTGATAGTGTGGGGGATATTAAAGAAGCTCATGAGGCAAAAACCAAAGCGATTGGAGTAATTTGGGGATTGCATGAAAGAGAAAGATTGGAGAAAAACGGAGCTGATTTTATAGCGGAAAACCCGAATGATATTCTGGAGGGAGTAAAAAAGATTTTGGTTTTGAAATAAAGACTAGATTAAGGTAGAATTCACTACTTAAGATATAGGTCTGTGGTGAAATGGTATCACAGCAGTCTCCAAAACTGCTTTTCCAGGTTCGACTCCTGGCGGACCTGCACAAGTTGACTAATTGTTTTGAACCTAAATTGATGATAAATTGGTTTCAATGAACAAAATTATTTGTGTTTCGGGAATGTGTGGAGCGGGTAAGAGTGTGGTGTCGGATTTTTTTGTAAAAAATGGGTTTCAATTTGTAAGATTTGGTCAAATAACTTTAGACGAAGTAAAAAAGAGAGGGTTAGAACCAAATGAAGCCAATGAAAGACCGATTCGGGAAGAATTTCGGGCGAAATATGGGATGGCGGCGTTTGCAATTTTGAATTTACCAAAATTTGATGAATTAATGAAAAGGGGAAATGTAATTGCTGATGGTTTGTATAGTTGGGAGGAATACAAAGTCTTAAAGGAGCATTATGGTGAAGCGATGAAAGTAATTGCCGTCTGGGCACCACCAGAGTTGAGATATGAAAGAATTTCGAGTCGAGTAATGGCGGCAGATGATAAGGATTTGAGGAACAGATCATTTACTAAAGAAGAAGCTAAATCGAGAGATTATGCTGAATTGGAAAAATTGAATAAAGGTGGGCCGATTGCTATGGCTGATTTTACGATTGTGAATAATAAAGATATTAATTTTTTAAATCAACAGATTGAAGAAATTTATGACCAAATCAAGTAGTGACAAAGTAAAATATATCCGACCGAGTTGGGATGAATATTTTATGGAAGTAATGGAGGCAATTTCAAAACGAGCAACTTGTGATAGAGGGCGAAGTGGTTGTGTAATTGTAAAAAATAAACAAATTTTGGTAACCGGATATGTGGGATCACCAATGGGTTTGCCACATTGTGATGAAGTGGGTCATCAAATGAAAAAAATGTTGAATGAAGATGGAAGTGTCTCGGAACATTGTGTTAGAACAGTTCATGCGGAACAAAATGCAGTTTGTCAGGCAGCCAAATTGGGAGTGTCAATTGACGGAGCGACGGTTTATTGCCGAATGACACCGTGCAGAGTGTGTGCAATGTTGTTAATTAATTGTGGAATAAAAAGGGTGGTGTGTGAAAGAAGATACCATGCTGGAGCCGAATCGGAAGAAATGTTTAAAAAAGTGGGAATTGAGTTGGAGTTTGTTCATAATGAAATCCAACAGTATTCTGAAAAGAAATGAGGTTTAGGCTTAACGGCGACCACGATTGATCGTTCCCATACGAGCAGTTGGTTTAAAGTTTACTGGAGATTTGGTTCCAGGAAAACTTGGAATACTAGGTTTAACAAAACCTTTAATAATAGTAGATCTGTTATCTGGCTTTGATTTTGATGCAGGTTTACTCATAATCAATTTTAATTATAGTTATTCTTGAATTAACTGGGAAGTAGGGAAATAAAGAATGTCTTCTATCTTATCAGAGTTAGAAAATAACATAGCGAGGCGGTCGATACCTAAACCAATGCCGGCACAGGGAGGCATTTGGCCACAAGCGTCGATAAATTTTTGATCGTAAGGATGAATGGGTAAATTATTTTCTTGTCTAAATTTAGTTTCGGTGTCAAAATTATCTTTTAAAATTTTTGAATCAGTTAGTTCTGTATAAGCGTTGCCGATTTCCATACCGCCGATATAAAATTCAAAACGTTGACTGAATCCAGGAGAATCGGGACAAGTTTGACAGAGAGGGGAGGTTTGAGTGGGATAGTCGAAAATAATAAAAGGTTTATCCTGAGGAATTTTTGATTCAATTTCATTAATAAAAATTTGAGTATAAAGTGGTTCCCAAGTAGTGACGTCATCGACGTTGTAACCCTTGGCTTTGGCAGTAGCAATAATTTGGTCGGCAGTTAAATTTTGAGACAAATCAATATCGGCGTATTGTTGAAACAATTCTTTGAGAGTAAATTGATACCAATTGCCGCCGAGGTCAATTTTTTGGCCTTGATAAACAATAAAATCGGTTTGAGGAAGTTGAAGTTTTTGTTGAACGTAATGAAGGGTGTTTAAAATTAATTCTTTGGTAGTATTAGCGATATCGTGGTGATTTTTGCCCATTTCATACCATTCAAGCATGGAAAATTCCAAATTATGAGTTGGGCCAATATCCTCGAGATCACGAAAAACTTTGGCAACAGCAAAACAATTACCAATACCCTGAGCAATGAGTCGTTTGAGGGCACTTTCAGGAGAAGTGGGGAGGTAAAAAGTAAAGTTGCGCTCGGTCCATTTGGTTTTTAGAGGATATAAATTGGGTTCTATTGGGATTCTAGCCAAAAGAGTGGGAGTATCGACTTCATGAAAATTTCGGTCGATAAAATAATTTCTGATAGCCTGAATGGTCCATTCGTGAATGAAATGTTTTGTAAAGTCCATATATTGTTTTTTTATTTGGCTCGATAACAATTTTTTACCGTCCTCGCACCATCGTAAAATCCACTCAGCGGCTTGCGGGCGGAAAAAATAATATCTTCGCCAAATTATTTATTGATTAACTTGATTATACCTTGACAGGAGTTTTGATGGAATTCTTGCGGATAACCACAAAGATAACTTTGATCGCAGCAGCCTTGACAGAGTCCACAAGTGAAACACGGAGAAATATCTTTAATAAATTTAGAGATGTAAATTTGGGGATTGTCGGTGATTTTTCCTAGGGAGATGGATGATTCACAACAACCAGTGATATTACCATTGGATTGAAGACTAAGTTGATAACAGCCAAAATTTTTGTTGGGGAAAGTAGGGTAGTGGAGTTTGATATCGAGGCATTGGTCGTTAGTTAAGGACATTTTTCGGTCAGTAAGATAAGTTTTTGGGAGGCCAAAAATATCAAAAGTATCTTTGTAAGGGTAAGAATCTTTGGTGACCAAAAACATAATACCGACGGGGAAACCTAATTTTTGAGCGTGTTTGATATATTTAATAGATTTATCAAAATTACCAGAACCGCGGTTTTGGTCGTGAATGTCTTTTGGTCCATCCAAAGAAACTAAAATCTGGCAACTATTGGGGTTTTTTATTTCTTGAAGTCGATCAATGGTACCGTTGGTGATTATAGTAACAAATATATTTTTATCGATCAAAGTATTGACTAGATGGGGAAAATTAGGAAGTAAAAAGACTTCACCGCCACATAAGATAATGGATTTTAGATGATAGATGTTAGTTTTTTTTGATAATGATTTGAGATAAGAATTATATTTTTCAATAAATTCTAAGATTTGCTGGTTGGATAAAACATCACTGGTTTTATGGGTATAGCAATATTTGCAGGCCAAATTACAACTCTCAAGAGGAGAGATATAAATACTTTCTAAACTCTGAATTATTTGAGTTTGGCCGATTCCTTGTGTTCGGTTCGCTTTTTGCACCATTTACAGTATTTGACAAATTTGAGCTTGTCAGGAGTATTAGTTTTATTTTTTTCAGTTAAATAATTTTGAGCACCGCACTGGGCACAAACTAAGGCGATCAAAATTCTTGGTGTTTTTTTGGATTTAGACATGAGTGGTATTTTAAACTAATTTAGGCCAAATGACAATTAATTAGTCGGCGTGCTTGTACTTTTTGATTTGACGCTCGACAGCTTCTCGTAAATCAACAATAGCACCGGTTAGATCAGTGTGAGTTACTTGGGCGTAAATCGGGTTTTTGAGCCCAGGGAGACTCATATCGAACTTAGCGGTATAGTTTTTGTATTTTTTGTCCTTTTGAATATGAAGAGAAGCAGTTTTGAGCTCGTTATTAAATTGAGGAAGAAGTTGGTCAAGTTTATCGACGAATTTGGTTTGAATCATTCGCCTGATTTTGAGAGAAATGATTAAATTGACTCCGTTAATTCTGGTGTTCATAAAAACCTCCAATGAATTATTAATAGGGTAGTGGCACTTGAGATAATTTATTTTAGCATTTTGTTTGATGGTTTAGAACCATTTTTGCCATATTGCTTTGGCGGCAGCGAAATGTTTGAGTTTTTCTGTTTTTTGATCACCGTAACCATCAAAGCTAGTATCTGGCAGACTAAATCCTTGAGTAATCATACTTTTTCTGTCAGAAAGAAATTTTTTGGCAGGATAAAATTCTTCTGAATAAGTAATAAGGCGGGGAACACTATTGTATAAGACGTTGCCAGTTAACATTTGGAATTGTTGAGATAATCTATCGTCGGTGGTGGTGGTGGATTTGGGCAGGACTAAAAGGGCTGTTCTGAGATATCCTATAGCTTCGATGCAATTGAAAGCTTTTCCAAGACCAGACGATGTATTTTTGAGACAATTTCTGACCTGGTGAGAAAGTTCATTAGCTTCGTAACTTTGACCGATAATACTGGTTATAGCAGAAACAATAACGGATAATTCGTTTTCTTCGTCTTGTTCAGTTTTTGCTTCATAGTTAACATCGCCTTTTTCGGTGATACCTTCTGGCCAATCGTGAGTTAAGGCTGTAAGTTTTAAAATACTTTGTTCTTCTTGATTAAACTTAGTTGGATAAGTTGATTGATTTTGTTGGTTAATAAACCAAACGGCTAGACCATAAGTTAAACGGCAATGTTCGAGGTTGTTAGCGTCAACACCAAGGTGATTAATCCATTCTTTATTGGAAACGTGTTCTGGTTGAAATCTTCCCCAACGAGTGTTTTGAGACAGACGTTGTCCGGGGGGTGTTTTAGTAAAACCTTGATGTATTTCACTAAAAGATACTGGATCTTTATCGAGCATAACAAAATTTGGACTTTCAATTCCCATAATTGGAAATTTATCACAAACTAAAATTTTTTTATAGGGAGATTTTAATCGGTGATGGTTTGGACAATGTCACAGGGCCCTTGGTATTTTTTGACCAGATCAAAAATAGCGTTAAATTTTGGTTCAGTGGTTTGGTAAATCTGGTCTTGACGATCACGAAGAGTGACCTCTAAGTTACTTTTTTGGAAAATAACTTTAATTTGGCAATGGGACATAAGTTTATCGGTAGTATTCCAATCGATAATGTTGGTTTGACCAGGGACAGCGTTGGGAACGACAAAGGTTTGTAATTCTGGGGCAGTGTAAATATGGCTTTGATCGGAAAGGGATTTAGTAATAACCAAACCAAGACAGGCGATCAGGACAATAAGAAGTAAAATATAAATTTTTTGTCGGACAGATGACATAAATAATATTAACAATTTTATAAATGGAAGTTTAATTTTAAATCAACTATACTAACGAATTGAGTTTATATGAAGAAAGGAAATATAGGAATTTTTAAAGAAATAAGGCCGTATTTGGGTTTGTTGCTTTTATTGATGCTGGTAGCTTTGGCTAATAATGGTTTAAATTTATGGCTGCCGAAGATAACGGCAGTGGCAATTGATTCTTTTAGTGGACAAAATTTTGAGATATCGAAAATTATTTATGAAATGGCTGGAGTATCGGTAATAATTTTTATCTTTGCTTTAGGTCAGAGTTTTTTGCAAACTTTTTTGGCGGAGACGGTAGCAAAAAATACTCGAGAAAAGTTGGTAAATAAAATATCAGAACAAGATTTTGGCTTTGTAAATAAAGTGACACCAGAAAAACTGCTAACCATAATGACGAGTGATGTCGACAATATTAAACAGGCGATGACAATGGGGTTGGTCCAAATTTTTTCTTCGGCAGTATTGGTGGTAGGATCGGCAGTAATGTTGCTAAGGATTAATGTGAAATTAGGGTTAATAGTGTTGGTAATAGTACCAATTGTAGGGTTGGTATTTTTTAATTTATTTGGTCATATTAGAAGTTTTTTTAAACGGGCTCAAGCGGTTTTGGATAGATTAAATAAGGTAATTAAAGAAAGTATTGTGGCGGCAGCTTTGGTTAGAATTATTAATAGTCAAAACAAGGAAATTGATAAGTTTAACGACCAAAATAGTCAGGCTAAAGATTTGGGGTTATCGATTATGAAATTATTTTCTGGATTGATTCCAACAATTGGTTTGTTGGCTAATTCAACGGTGATTTTAATTTTACTAGTAGGAGGAAAATTAATTTTGGCAGGAGAATTTACGGTGGGTGACTTAACCGCATTTAATACTTATGTATCAATGTTAATTTTCCCGATGATAATGTTGGGATTTGTTAGCAATATTATTGCCAGAGCGGTGACATCTTATCAACGAATTGAAGAGGTTTTAAATTTTGAAGGCAAGGATGATTTTGGAGATATTGATAAAGAAATAAAAGGTAAGGTGGAATTTAAAAATGTGTCGTTGAGTTTTGGTCAAAAACAAGTTTTAAAAGAGGTATCTTTTGAAATTAAACCAGGATCAAAAACGGCAATTTTGGGGCCAACGGCGGCAGGAAAAACGCAAATATTTTATTTGATGTCGGGGTTAATGAAACCAAACAGCGGCGAGATTTTGATAGATGATGTACCAGTAAAAAAATATTGTCAAAAATGTTTGTCGGGTCAATTGGGATTAGTGTTTCAGGACAGTTCGTTGTTTAATTTGACGATTAAAGAAAATATTAATTTTCAAAATAGAGAGGATGAAACTAATTTGAAAAAAGCGATTGAAACAGCGGCTTTGGATGATTTTATTAAAACATTATCCGATGGTTTAGAAACAAAAATTACCGAAAGAGGATCGAATTTGTCGGGTGGGCAAAAACAGCGATTAACTTTGGCCAGGGCTTTGGCGGTGAATCCAAAAATTTTATTATTGGATGATTTTACGGCCAGAGTGGATCGATCGACAGAAAAAGATATATTTACTCGACTAAAAAAGAATTATGGCAATATTACTCAAGTATTAATTACTCAACAAATTGCCTCGGTGGAAGATTTTGATCAAATTATTTTAATTATGGATGGGGAAGTGTTAGCTAAAGGAACTCATAAAGAGTTATTAAAAAAATCGCCAGAATATCAACAGTTATATAGTTTACAAATGTCGACCGAATGAAAGATTATTGCTTAAAAAATTTTGACACTAACAGCAAACCAAATTTAAAAGTAGGGAAATTAGTAGGAAGATTTGGTGAGTTTTTGAAGGGAGATAAATGGCGATTGGGATGGGCAATGGTGGCGGTGTTGATAAATTCGGCAGCCAATGTGGCCACACCATTAATAGTAGGTCAGGCAATAGATAAATTTATTTTTGATAAAAACTGGCCGGAGTTGGCAGGTTTCGGATGGACGTTGGCGGGAATTTATATGGTGGTGGCAGTAAGTAATTATTTTCAAACAGTGTTAATGGGAAGAGTGGGGCAAAATATTTTGTATCGATTGAGGAGTCAAGTATTTGAAAAGATTCAGAGCTTACCGTTGTCGTTTTTCAATCAAAACAAATTAGGTGATTTAATTTCTAGAATTAATAGTGATACAGACAAATTGAATCAGTTTTTTTCACAGTCTTTAAATCAATTTATGGGCCAGGCGTTTACTTTGTTGGGAATTGGAATTTTTGTGTTTTACACTAATTCAAAATTATCTTTTTGGATGATGCTACCAGTGGTGGGCTTAGTGGGAGTAACTTATGTATTGTCGTCTTATATGAGTAAACGAAGTCGGATGAGTTTGCAATCTTTGGGAAATTTGTCGGCCGAAATTCAGGAAAGTTTGAGTTATTTTAAAGTGATCGTGTTGTTTAACCGACGGGATTTTTTTAGAGAAAATTTTAAAAAAGCCAATGAAAATAATTTTGCTATGTCAATAAAATCGGGGATAACTAATAATATTAGTACTCCGATTTATGATTTGGCCTGGAATGCGGGTTTAACCTTGGTATTGGTAATGGGAATAGAAATGATTGTTGGGGGTCAAATTACGGTAGGGTTGTTGATTGCTTTTTTGGCTTACACCGATAAATTCTATGCACCATTAAGACAAATGGCTCAAGTATGGTCAAACACTCAAATGGCTTTTGCTGGTTGGGTGAGAATTTCGGAAATTTTGGATTTGAAAACTGATTTGGAAATAACTGAAACTAGCAATAATTTAAAAACAAAAGAGGATGATGTGTTGGTGTTTGATAAAGTGAAATTTTCTTATGATGGAGAAAAAATAATTTTGGATGAAGTAAATTTGGATTTTAAAAAAGGAAAAACTTATGCGATGGTTGGGCCGACTGGAGGGGGTAAAAGTACGATGGCGGCATTGATGTGTCGATTGTATGATCCAGATTCGGGACAAATTTATTTTGAAGGCAAAGATATTAGAAATTATACTGGTAAAGAATTGTCAGAGCAAATCGGATTTATTTTGCAAGAACAATTTATTTTTACTGGAAGCGTGGGTGAAAATATTGTTTATGGTAATCCGAATTATGAAATTTACGATAAGAAAAAATTAAAAAAAGAATTGAAAGAAGATGGTCTAGAAGAATTGGTGGAAAGATTTGAAAATGGACTAGATACGGAAATCACACCAGATACAGAGGTGATTAGTTTGGGACAAAAGCAATTGATTTCGTTTATGAGGGCGATTTTGCGACGGCCAAAGTTGTTGGTGATGGATGAAGCCACCGCTAATATTGATACCGTAACTGAAAGTTTATTGCAAAAAATTATTGATAAGTTACCAGTAGAAACAACCAAAGTAATTATTGCTCATAGGTTAAATACAATTAAAAAGGCCGATGAAATTTATTTTGTAAATGATGGGGAAGTAGTGAGTGCGGAGTCGTTGGAAAAATCGGTGGAGATGATAGAAAAAAGTAAAAGAAAAAGTTAAAGCGGAGGGTATAGGATTCGAACCCATGCGGACTTTCGCCCACCAGTTTTCAAAACTGGCGCCATAAACCACTCGGCCAACCCTCCAGATATATTTTTGAGCCCGGAATGAAACTCGAATTCATGACCTTCCCCTTACCAAGGGGATGCTCTACCAACTGAGCTATCCGGGCGGATGATACTTTGATATTGTATCAAAGATTTTGATAAAGATGAGCCTGAGGTCAGATTTGGACTGACGACCTGCTGTTTACAAAACAGCTGCTCTACCACTGAGCTACTCAGGCATAGGCTTATTATAACAATAAGTTTAGGGTTTTGAGGTAAAATAAACGGAGTATATGAAACAGAAAAAGACAGTGTTGGTATTGACTGATGATATGCCGTGGGGGCATAGGTCAATTGCTAAGGCGATTTATGGATATCTAAGAACGAGAGAAAAGGAAGATGGTTATAAGGTTATTTATCGGGAAATTAAGGCAAATACTGGTCCTGGTGGTGATGTATATACTTTTTTATATAGATATTTACCTCAAGGGAACCGGATGGCTCATGTGCTTTCCCGAAAAAAATTTGCTAGAGAATTATTGGAGGAAGCATCGATAATTAATTTGCCAAGGTTAAAAAATGAAGTGGAGAAACTTAAACCAGATTTGATTATTTCGACTTACTTTTTTCATAGCCATTCATTGGCTAGATGGAGGAAAAAAGAAAATAAAAAATTTGGCCTGTGGACGGTAGTGGCTGATCCGTGGACGATTAACCCAATTTCATTTGTAAAGGAGGCGGATTTGAATTTAGTTTATGATAGGGTGGCGTTTAACGAAGGATTGAATTATGGATTAGAAAAGGATCAAATGATGATTACTGGTTGGTGGATTCGACAAGAGATGTATAAGAATTATAATTATGCTGAATCTAGAAAAAAACTTGGTTTTGATGATGATAGACCAGTGATTTTTTTGGGAGGTGGAAGTTTGGGGACAAATTCCTTGACTAAGGTTTTGCCGTCATTATTGATGGTCGATAAAAAAGTAGGATTGGTAATTAATACGGGGGTAGATAAGTTGGCGTTTAATTTAGTGGAACAATACAGAAAAATGTTTGAAAGGATACGAAAAGATGGAATGGTAAAAATTGTAAATATGGGGTGGATTGATAATATGGCAGAGGTTTTGTCGGCTTGTGATATTGTGTTTGGTAAGGCTGGGCCAAATTTTTTGTTTGATGTGGTGGCGGTGGGTAAACCGTTTGTAGCTATGACACATATTGGTGGACAAGAGGATGGAAATATTGATTTGATTAAGAAAAAGAAATTAGGGTGGATTAGAGAAAAAAATGGAGAAATTTTAAATTTTTTGTTTGAATTTTTGGAAAATCCGGTTTATTTTGAAAAGAAATTTGCGGAAGAAATTGAATTAGAGGGAGAAAAGAATGAGAAGACTTTGCCAATGATAGGGGAAATGGTGAAGAAAATACTTTGGTAAAGAAAGCCCCACCTAAAGTAGCTTCAATATTGGCTTTTCCACGCTATAAAAACGTGGGGAAAACCGGACTGAAAAAACGAATTGATTCAGTCACAAATTCTCCGTTTAAGAAGTTTAGCTAGAAAAAACACCTTCTTAAAGCGATAGCTTTAGGTAGGACAATTAAGTCTAGCAATATTGGAAAATTTTGTCAGAAATAAAAAATGGCTTTTGCGGTGTAAATGCGAGGATTTTTTTGAGAGAATGAATTTTCTTAATTAAAGAGATCGCCTGATGACAGGACAATTATCCGTATTTCTTCCATCAATCTTATACTCTTCTATTTTTTGGCCGAGCTTATCAACTATGAGCCAAAAATCATCTTGATTGATTGAAATTGAACCATCTTTTCTGATTATAGGAGAACCTGAACATTGGGTGATAATTTGAATCGAAAGATCTTGGTCAAGAGGAGTTTTTTGACCACAAAGAGCCATTTCAATTGAATAATATTCTGGATTCATATAGATTTTTGGGTTAATTTTTTTTGGGAAGTGTAGTATTTGGGACCCCTCAGTGCTAAAAGCTAAACGACGCGCCGAAGCGTGTCGACCTGAGGGGCATATATGGTCCAAGGATTTACCCTTGATTTTTATCTTTTGGGGGGAAAAGTTTGACAAACATGGTCGCCATATCCGTCAAAATTTTTTTCATAGAACCTTTGGCAGTCATCCGATTGGATCCATAAAAGGCACTCTTCTAGGAGACTTTCATCTTCTGGAACCGAGTAGAATATCCCGACTCTTTCTAATCTTTCAATTAGAAATTCCACTGGAAGAGAAATTTTCTGTCCTGGTTGGCGATTTTTCTTCAGTACTGAGACAAGAACTGGTTTAGCCAGTTCTGTTTTTTTTCTTTTGTACCTGATTGGTTCGGCAACTCCGAAGAGCCTTAAACCAAGATAATCGTAGACACTGACTTCAATAACGTCCCAATATCTTTTGAATGGGATTCTTAAATTCTTTAGTACTTGGCCGAGTAGGTCTTGCTGAGAGTGGACTGTTTTCGGCCACGGATGCCGAATTTTCGACTGTATGAGGATTGTATCCTTGGTATCGTCCCAAAGATAGTTCCGCATGAGACTTCCCCCTTTTTAGAATGTGCGTGACTTCTCTTAGTAGAGAAATCGGGGTATTTTAACATTTATGAATGATAATATCAATTTATAGGATAATTTTGAGGTAAAGATGGGCCCCGGATTGTGTCAGCGATGGACGCAATCCGGGGTGTTGTTAGAGAGTGAAACGAGCGAATCTATATAATTGGGAAATACCGAATTGACCAAGGTCGATTATGAGCACACTGCCGACTTTGATGTCAAAGATGGCATCGGTTAGAGCACCACTGAAGTTTTTGACTTCATAAGTATTCTCTTCCGTATTGAGTTCTTTGATTTGCGGTGCGTGTTTGTTCTTGAAATGACCTTGGAAGACCCTGAACTCCTCTTTGATTCTGATAACTCCAGAAATGATATCAACGCTTGGAGGAAGACGATACCAAAGATTGTCGATTCGATTCTTATGACTTAGACGGTAGATCATTACAGAGCCGGTGTCTTGCCAGTTGGTAGTTAAGACCTGACAAATCCGGAAATCCAAATCGGCGTTTGAGCACATGGGTGATTACTCTCCTTCAAGTTGTTATAGTACTTACCAAAACGCTGGTGCTTTGGTGATAACGAACTGGAAATTGTAACATGGATAGAATAATCTTTCAAAAAATATTGGGTTATAATTGATTTTATGAAAAAACAAAAAATGGGAATTAATAAAGACATAATGATTGGTGATTTGGTAGAAAAATATCCAAAATTAGCTAAGGTTTTAGTCGAGGAATATGGCTTTCATTGTATTGGTTGTATGGCAGCGGGAATGGAGACTTTAGAGGAGGGGGCATCGGTTCATGGAATGAACAGTAAAGAAATCAAAAAAATGGTCGATGATCTTAAAAGCCTGGTAGAAGAAGACGGGAAATAAAACTGATGATAGGGGAAATAATTAAACTGACTAAACTTTGATTGTGAACTATAGGAAAGAAAACTAGAACGATAATCAAAACGAAGCCATAGCGGTCAAAAGTTTCTTCCCACTGAATGCGGGATTCTTCTGGAAGAAGATTAAGAAGAATATGAGAACCGTCGAGGGGCGGGATGGGAATAAGATTAAAAATAAAAAGGGAAATGTTGACAAAAGTAAGTAAATAGAAAAAAAGAGTAAAGATTTCAGAAAGAGGGACAAAACGGATCACTAGAGAGCTAATGATAGCTAAAAATAAATTACTGCCTGCTCCAGCTAAAGAAACAATAATTTCATCTTTTTTTGGGTGACGGAAATTAAAAGGGTCAATTGGGACAGGTTTAGCCCAACCAATAGTAGGAAAACCAGTCATCAGGTTAATTAAAGGTAGAGCAATAGTGCCGATAAGATCGGCGTGAGCAATAGGGTTTAAAGTAAGACGACCTCGGGAACGAGGAGTAGGATCACCCAGATGGTCAGCAGCTAGGGCGTGAGAAAATTCGTGAATAGTAATAGCAATAATGAGACAAATAAAAGAGATAATTTTAAAAATGAAACTTTCCATATTCCAAAAAAAAGGATGATTGTGATATTATACCTTACTATGAGAACATGCAGTTTATGTGGTAAGGGGACTAAAATCGGTCGTATCCGATCCCATGCCCAAAATCGAACCCCAAGAACTTACAAAGCTAACGTTCAAAAAGTTACTTTGGTAATGGGTGAAGATAAAATCAGTGGTCAATTTTGCACTAAGTGTTTAAAGAGACTGAAGAAAGAAACTAAAGACCAACAAAAAACGGCACTTAATTAAGTACCGTTTTTTAGAGTAAACCAAGAATCATTTATTTTTTCTTGGTTTTTTTGGCGACTTTTTTCTTAGCTGTTTTTTTAGCAGCTTTCTTCTTAACAACTTTTTTCTTGGCGACTTTTTTAGTAGCTTTCTTTTTGACTGGCATAGTTTTACCTCCTTAATGATAATTAAAGAGATTTTTGAAATCTTTGTCAAAAAGTGGAATGCCTATTTTACCGATAAAAATGTAATGGCTGTCTCTTATACACATCT
>JAHBAQ020000019.1 GCA_018500045.2 Candidatus Shapirobacteria bacterium
CTTCATAAATATATTTTTTATAAACCTTTTTTGTTTTAAAAAATATTTCTCTTGAATTTATTTTTTTATTTTTCGTTTTATTTATAAAACCAATCATTTCGTCTGGGTGATAATCCGTGGTTGAATTTAAGGATTGGATATATTCATCTCTTAGTCTGGTTATCTCATCAAAACTTATCCCGGACTGTTGAGATATTTTTTCACAAAACAAATTAGCCATCGATTTTGAATCAATTAACGTCCCATCTACATCAAAAAGTATTACTGCTTTACTCATCAAACCTATTTTACCTCAATCTAAGTTAAAATAACCTAATGACCGATTTCCAACCAAAGTTTTTAACTGAATATCAGAAACTAAATCCAGAACAACGCCAGGCTGTCGACACTATCGAAGGTCCGGTTATGGTCATTGCCGGAGCGGGGACTGGTAAAACCCAAACTATTACCCTACGAATCGGCAAAATTCTTACTACCACTCAGGTCAACCCAAACAATATTCTATGTCTGACTTTCACCGAAAATGCTGCTCTCAATATGCGTTCTCGTTTGCTTTCCACTATCGGTCCATCAGCGTATGGTGTTCGCATTTCTACTTTTCACGGTTTTTGCAATTCTATTATTCGCGACAATCCCGAAAAATTTTTATTTTCTCAAAAAGAATCTACCGCTATTGACGATGTTAAACAAATTCAAATTATTCGTCAGCTTATTGATAATTTACCTAACAACAGTAGTTTCAAAAATATTAATTCAGCCTATTTTTATCAAAAAGACATTATTCGTTCTATTCAAAATTTAAAACGGGAGAATATCACTCCGGACAAATTTGCCGAGTTGATCAATTTTGCCAACGATTTTATCAAAATTGCCTCGCCAACTATTGATGCTTTGTCTGCCGTCCGGGCTTCCAAAAATGCCGCTCCTCAAATCACTGGCATTATCAGTAATCTACTTTCTGCCAACATCCACGTTCTCTATCAAACCAGAATCCAATATTTTCTCAATCTTTTTAATCAGGAACAATTATCCTTGTCTGATCTCAAAAAAGAAGTTAAGGATTTTATTACCAAAACTCAAAATTCACTAGAAAAACAAAAAGATCTTTTAATTGTTTTTCGCGGTTACCAACAAGAATTAATTCATCAAAATCTTTTTGATTTTGACGATATGATTCTTTGGGTGGTCAATGCTCTCAAAACTGATCAAAATCTTTTATCCGATTATCAGGAAAAATTTCAATATCTTTTGGTTGATGAATTTCAGGATACCAATTCTGCTCAAATGGAAATCCTTAATTTGTTAACCCAAAACCAGGAAAACCCAAACATTTTTGTTGTTGGCGACGATGATCAATCGATTTTCCGTTTCCAAGGAGCAGCTATCGAAAATATTTATACTTTTTATCAAAGATATAAAAACCAAATCAAGGTTATTGCTCTCAAAAATAATTATCGTTCTCATCGTCTTATTCTTCAGTCTTCCGACGGTGTTATCAAAAACAATCAAACCAGAATTTCTAATTTTATCGCCAATCTCGACAAAACTCTGGTTTCCACCAAAGATTTTGATCCCGACCCAATTAATCTTTTTGTCGGGAACAGTGACACCGAAGAAAATTTTTATGTCGCCAACACTATCAAAAAACTTATCGACTCTGGCACCAAACCCTCCGAAATTGCCATTCTTTTCCGCAACAATTCCGATGTCTCTGGTATCGTTCCGTTTTTAAATCAACTCCAAATCCGTTTCCTTCGGACTGACTCAATCAATATCTTAGACAATCTTAATATTCAGCAGCTTATCGATCTTCTTAAATATCTTGATAATCCCGACGACGATGTTTTGTTGGGTAAAATTTTATCATTTAAATTTCTCAAATTACCGGCACTCGATTTGTATCACTTATTTCATTTTGCCAAAAAAGATCAGCTGTCCCTATCGCAACTTATTGGTAATTCTCAAAAATTATCCGACTTTGGTATTAGCCAAAACGCTCAAACCAAACTAAGTAATTTTGTCAAACGAGTTGCCCGTATTCAAAAAAACAAAACCAATTTACCTCTCACTGAGATTTTTCTTAAAGTTATTAATAAATTCAATTATCTGTCTTACGTTTTAAAACATAGCGATGTTACTTTACTCAAGCAAATCGATCGGCTTTATTCTCATCTCAAAACTAGTCTGTCGGTCGAACCTATTGATCTTCATCAATGGGTGATTAATCTTGATACTCTAGTCGAAAACGAAATTTCTATTAATAGTTTGCCGCTGGTTGATGATTTAGATAACAGCATTCGCCTTATGACTGTACACAAAAGTAAAGGTTTAGAATTTGAGCATATTTTCTTGATTAAAGTTTTATCCGGTAAATGGGATAATTCAACCTCACGTTCCAATATAAAGTTACCACTAGGAATTATTAAAACTGATATTTCCTCTGTCTTACTCGACAAAGATATTGAAGAAGATCGTCGCTTATTTTATGTCGCTTTGACTCGGGCTAAAAACCAAATTTATTTGTCTTACACCAAATTTAACGATTCCGGCAAAGAACAATTGCCTTCCATTTTTATTAACGAAATTGATCCATCTCTTGTCCAAAAAGTTTCCTCTGGTTTAAACACTGAAGTTCCGGCACTCCAAAGTTTATTTACTCCAAAAATTCCTCAATTAATTTCTTTTAATCTTCGGGGTTATCTTCAAAATTATTTGGCCACTCAATATAAATTTAATATCACTCATCTCAATTCTTATCTTCACTGTCCTT
This sequence comes from Candidatus Shapirobacteria bacterium, assembly GCA_018500045.2. Classification (GTDB taxonomy): domain Bacteria; phylum Patescibacteriota; class Microgenomatia; order UBA12405; family UBA12405; genus WARW01. The sequence continues at coordinate 2,771 of JAHBAQ020000019.1, forward strand.
TGTGTTTCTTTTTCAAAACCATTCTTAAGCTTCCCGATAAAAAAGGTTTAAGTGCTTCTTTTGGTACCAGTGTTCATGCCGCTCTTAATTATCTTTTCAATATTTACAAAGACAAAAATACTCTCATCCCTTTAGAAAAATTTTTAGCTGTTTTTCAAGATAATTTACAAAAACAAATTTTATCCAAATCCGATTTCGAATTATTACTTGCCAAAGGTCAACCAATATTAACTGATTATTATCAACATTATCAAAACGACTTTAATGGTAATTGTTTTACAGAACACGATTTTAAATTTTATAATGCCCGACTCGGTGATATTCCTTTAACTGGTAAGATAGATAAAATTGAATTACTCGATGGCAAAAATATTAACGTTGTTGATTTTAAAACCGGTAAACCGGATTCTAAATACAAAGAATTAAGTCAAGAAGGGGATTATTTCCGCCAATTAGTTTTTTATAAACTTTTGTGTCAACACTCTATTGGCTTCCCTTATCATGTCAAGTCTGGGACCATTGATTTTATTGAAAAAGATAATCGGGGCAACTTTAAAAAAGTTGATTTTCAAATTACCGACGACCATGTTACTGAATTATCAAAATTAATCACCGACACTTATAAAAAAATTCTTAATTTAGAATTTGCCCCGTCCGAAAAATGTGACGATCCCGACCATCTTCATTATTTGTTTGAAAAATATTTCCAAAATGAAACTTAAAATCAAACGTTTCGATAAATCCCTTCCGTTACCAGCTCACAAAACTGCCGGCGCTGTTGCTGTCGACCTGTACACTCGTACCGATTTTACTATTGAATCTCATCAATTTGGCTATATTCCTATGAATGTCGCTATTGAGATTCCCGACGGTTATTTTATTCTTATGGCTCCTCGATCATCCGCTCACAAAATGGGACTTATGGGTCTCAATGGTGTTGGTATTTTTGATCGAGATTTTTGTGGCGACAACGACGAATACCATTTTATTGCTTACAATTTTACCGACAATACCGTCAATATTGAAAAGGGTACTCGTCTTTGTCAATTATTATTAATCAAATGCGAAAATTTTGAGTTTGACGAAATTGAAACTATGGGCAATGCTACCCGCGGCGGCATCGGCTCCACTGGAAACAAATAGTGTTGTATTATTAAGTATGACTGAAAACAATATTAACCCGAATTTAACTAATATAACTACTCCAGAATCAAAAGATAACCCTGAAATTCAGCCAGATAAAACCCAAACTTCCCCAAAAATAAATTATAAAATTATTTCTATTATTTTCGGTGTAGTTATCCTTGTTTCTGCTATTGGAGCCTCGGCTTATTATTTGGGAGCAAAAAAATCACCTTCACCTCAACCAACCCAAAACACATCTTCATCTGATACCGCTCCCACCGACAAACCTATTGAAACAACTCCATTATTTTCTGGACGTATTCAAAAATTAACTCAGGATCTCAAATTATATAAAGATGATGGCGATCAAATGTTTAAGGCTAGCTATTTTAGTGCCGGAACTTTTAATAAAGGAGATCTTCAGGGATATACTCGAATTATTGCTCTTAAATCAATTGGTCCCGGAGAACCATCAAGTTTTATTTTAGCCACCAAAGATTTTCAAACTTATGTTTTAGACGATCCAGAAAGTAATGTTACTAAATATGCCGAAACTGAATGGCAAAATCCATACAATTATCTAGATAAAAATAAAATAGTTTCCGCTAAAACTTTTGAGACCGATCAACCAAAAGAAATTAAATTAGATTCAAAATTCAGTCTTGTTTTCAGTAGTTTATTAACCGAATATCACCAAACTGACCAAAAAGATAATTTAGGCAACAGTATTTCAGAAAATCTTCTAACCGAAAATTTTTCATCTTACAAAAAAATAGATTCTCCGATTAACAACCTAACTTTTTATTTCAAACCAAACCAAAAAAACAACTATTTTGACCAAATGACTCAAAGTCAAAAAGATAAAGAGTTACTCAAATTAAAATATTTCCCTACCGAAACAGAAATAACCACAGTTGATTCTACTGGTTTACCTCAAAAATACTCTTTGGGTTTATCTGGGTCTGATAAAAAAAGTGTTGCTTTCAAAAGTTCGGCTATTCAAAACAAAAATAATTTAAAATTTTACAAAGATTATTCTGAAGCTATTCCTGGTGGATGTTCCCTTGCCTCAAATACAAAAGTTATCAATCTCGCCGATAATGATCTTGAATTAATTGGTACTGTCTCCAACATTCCTCTTTATCACCTAAAAGATAGTAACCATGAACTCTATAAATTGGCTTATGACAACAAAATGGACTATTACAATAGTGAGTTCGGTGCTGTTTGGAATGATATCAATAAAGGTATCACCAAGCCAACCCTCTCCGAATATATTAATAACAATCCTTTATTATTCTTCAAAGATTATTGGCAAAGATGGGTTGCTGTTGGTGAATATGATATTCAATTACCTGGTGGTTGTGGTAAACCGGTTATCTATCTTTACCCCAAAAAAACTACCCAAGTTTCGGTTAAATTTAATGTTCCGGTTCAATTTACCACCGATATTCCCAAGTATAATGACTCTTGGCAAGTATTAGCCAAACCTGACGGTTCTCTCCAAAATTTAAAATCAAATCAAGCCACTTGTTCACAAATTGATTTTGCTAAAAAAGGCTCTGAATACGCCAAAAAAGCCTGTGAAACCAATAATTATCCTTATCTTTATTGGGCCGGTAATATTTATTCTCAAAAATATCCGGAAATTACTAAAGGTTGGATTGTTGCCAAAGATGATTTAAATAACTTCCTTCAAAATAAACTTTCTGAAATTGGCTTAAATTCAAACGAGAAAAAAGATTTTATCGATTATTGGTTACCCGATATGTTATTCAAAAATTCGTCCTATTATCGTCTCAGTTTTCTTCAGACCAATGAATTAAATTCTTTATTTCCTATGACTGTCGAACCCAAACCAGATACTGTTTTTAGAATCTTTTTAGATTATCTACCGCTTAGTCAAAAACCAACCCAAGAAATATCACCCCAATCTTTAAACAAATTGGTCCGTAATGGTTTTACTTTAGTTGAATGGGGTGGTTTAAAGCAATACTAAACCTTATTGTAAAATAATTTTATGACTTTCGTTTATATTCTTTTAATTTTGATCCTGGCTACCCTCATCTTTCTTATCGTCAAAAACAAAAAACCCGATAACCAGGAAATTTCCAAAGAAATTACTAATTCTTTAAACCAACTTTTTCCTGAAGTTCTCAAAAATGCCAATCAACAATTAATTACTTTGGCCGACCAAAAAATCGGCACCGACCTCACCAATAAAAAACAAGCTATCGAAGAATTAGTCCAACGAGCTTTAGTCGAAATTGAAAAAAATAATAAAAAACTTGAAGAAGTCGAAATCAAACGTAGCGGTTCTTTTTCTGCTTTAACTGAAAAATTAGAAGAACAAAAAACTCTGACTAATCAACTCAAAGTTACCACTGAAGGTCTCAAAAATGTTTTAAGCAACAATCAAATGCGCGGTGCTTTTGGCGAACAAGTTGCCGAAGATTTACTCAGAATGTCCGGCTTTGTCAGTGGTGTTAATTATGACAAACAAGTTTCTGGTGATACTTCCCGCCCTGATTTTACTGTTTATATGCCCGACGGTATGAAAGTTAATGTCGATTCCAAATTCCCTTATCAAAATTTAGTCAAAATGAGTGAGGCCGATAGTAAGGAAGAAAAAGAACGTTACAAAAAAGCCTTCGAACAGGATATTAAAACCAAAATTAAAGAAGTCACCAGTAGGGAATATATCAATCCCGAAGAAAACACCGTTGATTTCGTCATTTTGTTTATCCCTAATGAAATGATTTTTAGTTTTATTTATGATCGTTTTCCTGATGTTTGGCAGGATGCTATGGCCAAAAAAGTTATTTTAGCCGGTCCATTTTCGTTTACTGCAATTTTGCGGATGATTCACCAGGCTTACGACAATTTCCGCTATCAAAAAAATGTTGCCACTATCATTGGCTACATCAAAAAATTCAGTGAAGAATTCGAAAATTACAATAAAGGTTTCAAAGATTTGGGAATTCGGATTGAATCACTCCAAAAACAATATGTCGCCGTCGACACTACTCGTACCAATCAACTAGTTAAAATTGTCAACAAAATCAAAACCGAAGAACCTCAAGAAATCAAAACCCTCCATGAATAAAAAATACCTGGTATTTTCCATTGTGCTATGGATTGGCTTTTTTACCTTTACTTACTTCATTTCTCCTGATGCTCTGTGGTCTAAAATTGTTTTCTTTTTAATTTTACTTTCTTCACTTTTGGCCACTACCTACATCTTTTCCAAAGATCACTGTTTAAATATTTTTATTTCTCTCTATATCACTTCACTCTTTTTACTCCGATTTCTCCATCAATTATTTTTTATGAATTTTATTTTTCTTACTTGTCTTTTTATCTGCCTTTTCTTTTTGTGTTATCGCAAACCAGAACAAAAATAGTTTATCCCTTAATGAGTTATAATAGGCCAGAATCCACACGCGGGTTCTATTTTGTTTTTTTTGAGGTCACCGACCTCATTTGTACGTTGACATCTTGTAGAGTTGCCCGACCGACCGAGAAAGTGAGGTGAATTTATTTGACATTTGATGACAATTGGATTCTTGGTATAACGACCAAGGTTCTCATTTGCCTATTGGTTGTAGTGCTAATCGCACTATGTTGTTGTCAAACCGTTCCCTGACCGACCGAGAAAGGAGATCAGTATGAAGTATAAGAACCCGAGGCTTGTCGCCCTGGCGATCACCGCCGGTATCATCATCGCTCTTGCTTTCGCCTCGATCTATGGTCGCTAAGTTTTCAACCTTATTAATAACGAGAAAGGGTGGACTCATTATGTGGCCATTACCGTGTCGGAGTCGTAAGGACGGACCTTGTCGTCTAGAAGCTGATATCGCCTCGGAGTTTGGAGAAGAATTCGCCAAAATTCTCACCTACGATGGTCATATCAGAAAGGATATTATCAGGATCACCACTTCGCCAGGTGTGAGCGAGCAGGACATTGCTTCTACTCTCAGAAGATGTGGTGAACACTGGAATTGTCCCGCTTCTTATGACAAGGTCAATGCCATTCGTACCCGCTATTTCGCCACCACCTAACTCTACAAGACCGTCCTTTGGGGCTGCGCTGGAACTATCCAGAATTTTCCAGCGCAGCCCCATACCCAATTCAAATTGTTTTTCCCTCTTGACACCTGCTAGCAGTCCGTCTATTATATTGCTAATATGTCGGATTTAACCCAACGCCAAATCAAAATCCTCAAATGTATTACCGAGGAATTTATCGAAACCGCTGCTCCAGTCGGTTCTGAAACTCTTGAGAAAAAATTCTCTTTGGGAATTTCTTCGGCTACCATCAGAAACGAAATGGCCGCTTTAACTCAAATGGGTTTTCTCAAAAAAGGTCACTTGTCTGCTGGTCGGGCTCCGACTTCTATGGGTCTTAAGTATTACGTTCGTAATTTAATGACCCCAAAAAATTTATCCGTCAGTGAAGAAGTTGGTGTCAAAGAAAAAGTTTGGGACTACCGAAATGAATTCGATCGTCTTTTGCGCGAATCTACTAAAGAATTGGCTACCAAAACCAGATCTATGGCTATTGCTACTACTGATCACGGTTTAATTTATAGTTATGGTGCCTCAAATTTACTCGAAGAACCGGAATTTTATAATATCGATGTCACTCGAACCGTTTTGTCTTTATTAGACAATAGTAATTTTTGGTTCGACATTATCAGTAAAGCTGGATCTCTAAACGACGAAGCTTTTGTTCATTTACTTATCGGTGAAGATTTGGGTATGGAACATCTCGAACCTTGCGGTTTTATTTATCAAAACTATGAAGCCGGTCCTCACCGAGGTATCGTTGGTGTTATTGGTCCAGCCCGTTTCCATTACACTCACGTTGTTCCATTAGTTGATTATTTTGCTGGTCTTATCTCCAAAATTACTCGTTAATTAATTTATGGCAAAAACAAAAAAAACTAGTCCGGATTTAACTGCCACCAAAATTCAGGAATTAGAAGAAAAAAATCTTGTCCTACAAGACAAATTAAATCGTTCTTTAGCTGACTATTCCAACCTCGAAAAACGAGTCGAATCTCAACGTCAGTTTTTCGTTACTTTGGCTACTACTGCCGTAGTTACCAAAATGATTGAAGCTCTTGATGACTTCAACTTAGCCTACAGTCATCTTCAAGATTCAGGTCTAAAAATGGCTATCGATAAATTTATTTCCGCTCTCAAATCGGAAGGTGTTGAAGAGATAAATCCTATTGACACCGAATTTGATCCAGAAACTATGGAATGTACCGAGGCTGTCGCTGGTGAAGACAATAAAGTTATAACTGTCCGTAAATTAGGTTATAAATTAAATGGTCATGTCGTCCGACCGGCTCAAGTTGTCGTTGGTCGATCTGATCTCAATTAATAAATTAATAGTTAAATTTTTAAAAAAATATATGTCAAACAAAATCATCGGAATCGATTTAGGTACTACCAACTCCTGCGTTGCCGTTATGGAAGGTGGTAACCCAAAAGTTATCATTAGCGCTGAAGGTCGTAATACTATTCCTTCAATTGTTGAACCAACCAAAAACTTAGTTGGTGACTTGGCCAAACGCCAGATGGTTCTCAATTCTCAAAATACTATTTATAGTATCAAGCGTCTTATGGGTCGCCGTATTGATGACCCAGAAGTCAAGAAAACTCAAACCGTCGCTCCTTACAAAATAGTTGCCGGTAAAGACAAGATGGCCGCTGTTGAAATTGGTGGTAAGGTTTACACTCCACAAGAAATTTCCGCCATGATTCTTCAAAAAGCCAAAGCTGACGCCGAAAAATATCTTGGCGAAAAAGTTACTGACGCTGTTATCACTGTTCCGGCTTACTTCGATGACTCTCAACGTCAGGCTACCAAACAAGCCGGTGAAATTGCGGGTCTCAATGTTCAACGTATTGTCAACGAACCAACTGCCGCTGCTTTAGCCTATGGTATGGACAAAAAAGGCAATGAAACTATCGCTGTCTACGATTTAGGCGGAGGAACTTTTGATATTTCTATTCTCGAAATTGGTGACGGTATTTTTGAAGTCAAATCAACCAATGGTGATACTTTCCTTGGTGGTGATGATTTTGATCAAAAAATTATTACCTGGATTATTGATGACTTCCAAAAACAAAATGGCGTTGATTTAAGTAAAGACCCACAAGCTTTACAGCGTGTTCGTGAAGCCGCCGAAAAAGCCAAAATTGAACTTTCGTCTGCTGCCGAAACCGAAATCAATTTACCATTCATCACTCAAAAAGATGGTAATCCTCTTCACTTAACCAAAAAAATGACTCGTTCCGAATTGGAAAAATTAGTTGATGATTTAATTCAAAAAACTATTGCTCCAGTCGAAAAAGCCCTCAAAGACGCCGGTGTTACCAAATCCGACATCAAAGAAGTCATTATGGTTGGTGGTATGACTCGTATGCCCAAGGTTCAAGAAGTTGTCAAAAACTTCTTTGGTAAAGATCTCAACAATTCTGTTAATCCAGATGAAGTTGTGGCTATTGGTGCTGCTGTTCAGGGAGCCGTCTTGACTGGTGAAGTCAAAGATATTGTTCTTCTTGACGTTACTCCATTAACTTTTGGTATTGAAACCGCCGGTGGTGTTCGTACTCCATTAATCGATCGAAATACTACCGTACCTACCAAGAAATCTCAAATATTCACCACTTATTCTGACAATCAACCACAAGTTGAGATCAATGTTTTACAAGGTGAACGCCCAATGGCTGCCGATAATAAATCTCTCGGCCGTTTCGTTCTTGATGGTATTCCACCTTCCCCTCGTGGTATGCCTCAAATCGAAGTTACTTTCGATATCGATAGTAACGGTATCTTGTCAGTTTCCGCCAAAGATAAAGGCACTGGCAAAGAACAACGCATCACTATTCAAAATGCTACTAATCTCAAAGATGAAGAAATTGAGCAAATGAAAAAAGATGCTGAAGCTCACGCTCAAGACGATGAACAAAAACGTCTTTTGGCAGAAAGCCGAAATAAACTCGACGGTACTATTTTCTCTGGTGAAAAAACTCTTAAAGATTTTGCCGATAAAATTAAACCGGAAGATAAAACCAAAATTGAAGAAAAAATCAAAGAAGCCAAGGAAGTTTTAAGTAAAACCGACGCTAAAGTTGATGACTTCAACAAAGCTGCTGATGAACTTGGTCAAATTCTTCAAACCGTTGGTGCGGCTATTTATCAACAGCAACAACCGGGCCAATCTGGTCCTGAAGCTGGCCAACCAAATCCTGAAGAACCAAAGTCTGACGATAAAAAACAAGCCGAGGAAGGCGAAGTGGTACAATAAAATCTAGTATTTGTAAGGGCGGGTTTTATGCCCGCCCTTCAATTAAACAAACATGAAAAAAGATTTTTACGAAGTGTTAGGAGTTGCCAAAGGTGCTTCCAAAGATGAAATAAAAAGTGCCTATCGTAAGGCAGCTTTAAAGTATCATCCTGATCGTAATAAAGCTCCTGATGCCGAAGAAAAATTTAAAGAAATCAACGAAGCCTACGAAGTTTTGAGTAATGATCAAAAAAAAACTGCTTACGACCAGTTTGGTCACGCTGCTTTCGACCCAAACGCTGGTGGTTTTGGTGGTCACACTTACACTCAACAAAATGGTCCATTCAATTTTACCTATACCCAATCTGGCGGTAATCCTTTTGGTGGCGCCGATTTTGACTTTGGTGGTTTTTCTAATCCGTTTGATATTTTTGAACAATTTTTTGGTGGTGGGGGATTTAGTCAAGGTCGCCAAAGTAAACGTCTGGAAACTTACAAAATCAGTCTTTCTTTTTTAGAAGCCGCTAATGGTTGTCAAAAAGAAGTCAATATCGATGGTAAAAAGAAAAGTATTAAAATTCCTGCTGGCGTCGACGATGGTCAAAGAATCAAATTCCAAGATTTTATTCTTTATATTGATGTTTTACCGGACAAAGTTTTTAAGCGTGAAGGCAATGATGTTTTTATTGCTGTTAATTTAAGAATTTCTCAAGCAATTTTAGGTACTGATGTCGAAGTTCCCACCCTTACCGGCGAATCTCTAAAAGTAAAAGTTAAACCTGGTACCCAACCGAACACTTTAATTCGTCTCAGAGGTAAAGGAATTAAAGACGTTAATGGCTATGGTTACGGTGATCTTTACATTCGTCTTATGGTTGAAATTCCTAGTCGTCTCAATTTCCGCCAAAAAGAACTCATTCGCCAACTAGATTTGTAAAAAACCCTATCATAATTTATTCTTAAACTAGTAATACTTAAATTGTTTAATGAATAAATTAATTAATAATGGTTTTTCCCAACTCTTTGTCTTGATATGTATGTCTTTTCTGGCCTTGTCTCTGCCTTTAGCCACTAATTTAGTCAAACAAAGTCAAGATGATCGAAGTCAAGCTACAGACACCAGTACTTCCAAATTAAGTTTCAAGTTAGCCTTTAAAGGAGTTAAGCCATCATACAACTGTATTAATTCATTAAACAAAGTTAA
>JAHBAQ020000030.1 GCA_018500045.2 Candidatus Shapirobacteria bacterium
AGATGTGTATAAGAGACAGAAGTAATACTTAATATTGGCTGAAAAAAAATACTTGTATAATTAGATATGCGTAAGGCAAGTTGGTTGGTTTTGGTATTGGTGATAGTGGAGTTTGTTTGGCTATGGCAAACTAAGAAATTAGAGAAAATAATGGATTTGTTTAAAAATAAAATTTTTCAAACCGAAATTAGAAATATTTCTGAAAAAGTAGTAAAAGAAATCGCGATACAACCAATTCCAAGTGAGATACCAACAAGAACGATACTGGTACCGACTCCAACGATAATAAAGAAGACAGTAAAAACCATACCAACACCTGATAACGAACCTTGGGGAGTAGCAAAACAAGTTGATGAGGTAACTTGGACAATGAAAGTGGGTGAAGACGAAAAAATGGCAACACCACAAGAGGTATTGACAGCCTTGAATAATTATCGACAGAGATATGGATCACAAAATTTAACTTGGGACAGTAAATTAGGAGACTATGCTCAAAGTAGGGCAAAATATTTAAATAGTATTAAAAATGTAGATAAGCATGAGGGTTTTAATAATTTTGTTAAAAATGAGGATGGATTTAATAAATTAGGTTTTACAATGTTGGGAGAAAACATTAGTTATGGGTATAAATTAAATGGGGTTCACATAATTGAGTGGATGTATGCCGGAGATGAACCTCATAATAAAAATCAGTTGGATAATAGATGGAATTATGTAGGAATTGGAGTGGATGGGTTGGCAACCTGTTTGATTTTTGGAACGGGGAAAATGTAGGTTACTAAATAATTACCAAAAACCTGCGATTAGTGTAGCTCTCTTTCCGAAATGACAACCAATACCTGTACCAGTTTCCCGGAGTTCGTCTACAACAACCCTCCTGGGGCTGATCATTTTAATGAATTTGTCTTTTAAATCTTCTCCAACCTCTTTGTCTTGAGTGTAAGCAATACTAATTTCATTAGGCATACCTCTTTTTTTTATCTCATTCATAAAATAATCAATAAGAGTGGTTCTACCTCTTTTTTCGCCGTGTACTTTATCATACAGTTCGATACCACCATTCAGATTCATCCTGATTATAGGGACTAATCCTAAGGTTGAAGCAACACGAGCTTTAAGCTTATCGATTCCACCAGTAACACGGCCACTTTTAATTAGATGGTCAAAAGAATAACGACCACCAGCACCAAGCAAAACTATATCGTTATTTAACTTCTTGTCTATGATTTTTGTTTCTATGTCTTGAAGAGAAAAGCCGTCTGTAATCATTTTTTGAGCAATTTTAATCTTATGTAACATAGCTAAACTAATTGCACTAGAATCAATCGGTATGACTATTAAATCAGGACAATCTGTTTTAAGTTCTTCTGAGTTTGAAGCAGTAACAGCGCTTTGATAAGTACTACTATTAACTGAGCCAAGATGAATCGAAGCAATTTTCTTTACCCCTTTTTGATATAAAAGTCTATATGATTCAATAAAATCACTGGGGTTTGGGGCGGCAGTTTTAGGAGGATTTTCTGAATCGACCATAGAATAAAATTCAGATGGTGACAAATTAAAATCAGTATATTCTTTTAAACCAAAGCTAATACGAAAAGGAATTATCCCTATTCCTAATTTTTGAGCATCGTGTTCAGTAAGAGAAGAACCAGCATCAGTAAAAATAGTTATTCTTTCGTTGTTTATAATTTATATTATAAATAATGGGAGTTTGTTTGTAAAAATGGTAAGATAGTTTATATGACAAAAACTCAACAAAATCTTTTGAAAGCATTTGCCGGTGAGAGCCAAGCCAGAAACAGATATACTATTTTTGCCAAAATGGCTCGAAAAGAGAATTTAGAGTGGATTGCTAGGGTATTTGAAGAAACAGCCGATCAGGAAAGAGCTCATGCTGAGGAAGAATATGAAATGATTGCTGAACCAATGGTGTCGGCTGAAGATACATTATCAGTTAAACCTTTTAGCAAAAATACTTTGGAAAATTTGAAATATGCGGCTGAAGGTGAACATCATGAATGGACAGAAATGTATCCATCGTTTGAAGAACAAGCAAAGGCTGATGGTGATTTAGAGGCAGAAAGATTGTTTAGAGAAGTGAAAGAGGTAGAAGAAAAACATGAAGAAAGATACATTATCTTGGCAAAACATATTGAAGCAGGTACTTTATATAAGCAAGATAGAGAATTTGAATGGAAATGTTTAAATTGCGGCTATATTCATAAAGGGACTACCCCACCAACAACTTGTCCGGTGTGTAAAAAACCATTCACTTGGTATATGGCTTTAGGATTGATCAGATAATATTTAGGGTATAATTACGGAGACTTTGGTTTCCGTATTTCAATGGATAGAATGCTCCCCTCCGAAGGGAGTGATGTGAGTTCGATTCTCACCGGGAACACATGAAAAAATCTTTCTCGGTTATGCCGCGTCTTCCTTTGACAAAAGGGATAAATAAAAAACAAAAAACAACAGTGTTGGTTGGGGGGTGTTTTGATGTACTTCATTTAGGTCATATAATTTTTCTGGAAAAGGCGAAAAAATTAGGAGATAAATTGATAATTTTACTGGAATCTGATGAAAATATCAGAAAAAATAAAGGGACTAATAGACCAATTAATAATCAGGAAAATAGGGCAAAAATGTTGATGGCTCTTAGATCTGTTGATAAGGTGATAAAACTACCAGAAATGAAATCTGCTGAGGAATATATTATTTTAATAAAAAAAATAAAACCAACAATAATTGCTGTTACTAAAGGAGACGAGAGATTATTCCAAAAAAAAGAGCAGGCAAAAATAGTAGGCGCTAGGCTAGTTGAAGTAACAAAACAAATCCCCTACCAATCGACAAGTCGAATAATTGAAATTATTGCTCAGGAATATTAACTCCAGACGGAATTAGTTTTTGAAAATCTTCCATCATTTGACTGTAATCTTGAAATTTAACGTCTTTTGGGGGTTGAAAATTAGCGTCAGTAACGACTGTGGGTGAACATTTTCCTTGGTAATCGGTATCCAAATCGACTTGAGATTCAGCAACTTCCTGACCTGGTTGACTGGTAGTATCAACTTCTGGGGCTGATTGGGTATCAAAATCGGCTTTGAGTTTGGTAGCAAAAGTACCTCCAGTAGAATGAGTACCCCAAGTATAAACATATTCACCATCACTAATGGAGTTGATTTTTTCTTCGCCTTCGGCAGATTTAAATGTGATTACTTGGTTAAATTTTTTACCACTAATAATAATTTCGCTATTAAAAGACCCTTCTTCGTTACTACCACTGTAAATGCATTTTTGAGGTATATTTTGGGCAATTAAATCTCTTAATGAAAAAGAGGCAGATTCTTCTTTTTGAGATTCCGGTGATGTATTTGAGGTGGTTTTTTGAGTGGTACAGGCGGTTAAAAAAAGCGAGCTAAAAACGATAAGACCAGAAAAAAGGTATTTTTTCATTATTTGGTTAATATTTAAAAGTAATTAATTTTATCATTTCGAGATATAATCGTTTACCCATGAAAAATGAAGCGTTAAAAATTAAAGATGGTTTGTTTTATGACGAGCGTTCGGCTGGAGGAATTGTATTTAAGGAAGATAATGGGAAAATTTTCTGGCTTTTGGTAAAAACTATTTCTAGTTATAAGACAAAAAAAGAACATAAAGGACCGGTCTATAAATTTCCAAAAGGGCATTTGAAAGAAGGTGAATTTTTGAAACAAGCAGCGTTGAGGGAAGTAGAAGAGGAAGGCCGAGTTAAGGCTAACGTTTTGGCTAAAATCGGATCGAATAATTATATTTTGTGGGACCAGGAAAACAAGAAAAAAATTATTAAAAAAGTAACTTTCTTTTTGATGGAATATACTGGACAAAGCAGTTTAAAATATTATGATAGCGAAATGGTGATTGAGAGAGGTTGGTTTAATTTGGAGGAAGCTGGTGAAAAATTGGCTTATGACAGTGAAAAAGTATTACTAAGAAAGGCGAAGATAAAATTGGAAAGTTTGGTGGGAAAATAATAATTAAGTTTGGTAAAATACCAAAGTATTAAGCACTTTAATTTTATTTGGAGGAGTCGCCTAGTGGTTTATGGCGCACGCCTGGAAAGCGTGTGTTCGAAAGGACTCGTGGGTTCGAATCCCACCTCCTCCGCACTGTTGTGTAATGTCCAAAATGTTTGTTTTGATAAAATTGTTTATGAAATATGTGGCGCTATTGAGAGGAATAAATGTCGGCGGAAAGAGGAAAATTGAGATGGAAAAACTGAGAGAAATATTTAAAGGATTAGGTTTTATAAATGTGTCAACTTATATAAATTCTGGAAATGTAATATTTGGATCTAAAGAAAAAACTAAGAGTATTAAACAAAAAATTGAATTAGAATTACAAAAAATATTTAATGATAGATACCCTGTTTTAATAAAAAAAATAGATGATTTAAAAAAAATTACCCAAAATATACCTAATAACTGGCAAAATAATGATAAACAAAGAACTGATGTGGCATTTCTTTTTGAAGAAATCGATAATGAAAAAATATTGGAAGAATTACCTATTAAAAAAGAATTTATTGACATTAGGTATGTTCGTGGAGCGATTTTTTGGAATGTTAAAAGAAAAAATGTTTATAAAAGTAATTTGAGTAAATTAATTAGTCATAAACTATATAAATATATGACGATACGTAATGTGAATACGGTAAGATATTTGAGTAATAAATTATAGAGACAGAAAGGTTCTAGACTCACCTCCTCCGCATAGGGTTTTTGATATGATTTGTTATGAGAAAAATAATTTTGAATATTTTGCTAAATTTTGGATTGTTGGTGATATTTGTTTTGTTGGCCAACAAGGCTTTTGGTGATGGACTAGAAGAAACCCTTGTTTCGTTAATGTTGATTTATGGGATTATTGTGGTTTTAATAAATGCATTTTTTATTATTATATTTTGTAAAAAATAAGTTCTAAAGACATCAATGGTTTGCTGGCAAAGTGATAATGATAATTATATAAAAATGGTAGAATCTGATAAGTGTGAATCAACAAATTGATGACAATCAGCGATATTTGTCGAGAAAATATTTATTGTATAAACTTCTTACAAATCTTTTTTTTACAAGCGCTGTTTGGCTTTACTTCTATAGAATATTTATTACTGACCAACAAGTAGGCATTCTTGATGGATTGGCGTTTGCAATTGGTCTGATAGCAGAGATTCCGTCAGGGGCGCTAGCTGATAGTTTTGGCCGAGATAAAATGGTTAAACTAGGACAATTCCTGGCTGGTGGTGGATTTTTAATCCAAGCATTTGGGAGCGGTTATGTCCAATTTTTTATTGGACAGGTAATTTTAGTTACCGGGGTTTCTTTTGTATCCGGTGCTGATGAGGCTTTATTTTTTGAAAAACTTAATTTTGACAAGAAATCTTCAAATTGGAGAAAATTGATGACACGGGGTTCTCAAGTTGTTTTAATAGCGATACTGATATCAACAATTGTTGGTGGGTGGCTACACACAATTGATCCAAGGATTCCCTGGATTTTGAATGGATTAACACTGATTGCCTCGGCTTTGTTGATTTGGACGATAAAAGATACCCGAATTAAAAATAATAAAGGAAAAATTTCAACAGAGCTTCGTGAATATTTTATTAATATCAAATTTGGGTTTGGGCAATTTCGGTCACAAAAATTATGGTTTTACGTACCAATTATTCTTACAGTACAGGGTCTTTTTTACACTGTCGACTGGGGTTTGTTGCGGTTAGTTTTACTTGATCGTTTTTATTTTAGTCCATTTATGGGGTCGGTAGTGATAGCTCTGAGCAGTTTGATAACCGTAGGAATATTGACGCTAATACATAAAAATGCAGAAAAAATGAGTGAAAAGAGAACAATTACTTTGATTTCTTTTGCGGTAGCTTTAAGTTTATTACTATCGATGGCAAATATTGGTATGTGGGGATTTTTGGTTATTTTTGTTATTTACGCCGGAGAACATACTTTTTATCCATTTATAAGTGAAGTTATTAATAACCAAACCGAAGAAAATCAACGGGCGACAGTTTTGTCGATTGCATCATTTTTACAATCACTTCCATATGTTATGTTGGCACCAATTATTGGTTATTTAAATACAGAAAATAAATTAGAATATTTTTTGCTTTTTTGGGCAATTCTAATATGTTTGGCTGTTTTTATATATCTAAAAAATAAAGGAAAAGATATAAAGATAAGCTTGGTTACTAAGTGATTTTTGATTAATAAGTTTTAGATGATATTTTAGGGGTGATAGAATTAATTCATGAAAATATTAATTGCTTATTTTTCTAAGAACGGGCATACAAAAAGAGTCGCTAATGACTTGGCAAAAAATTTGAAGGCTGATATTGAGGAGATAGTTGATTTGAAGGATAGAAGAGGTTTAAAAGGTTGGTTGGAAAGTGGTAGAGATGGAATGAAGGGTTATTTAACTGAAATTAGAGAAATAGAGAAAAAACCAAAAAATTATGATTTGGTGATTGTGGGAACTCCAGTATGGGGATGGAATTCGACTCCCGCAGCCAGAACTTATATTGCTAATAATAAGGATGATTTTAAAAATTTGGCAGTATTTATAACTTCAGGAGATACAAAACCAGAAAAAACAGTGGCGAGTCTAGAAACAGTTTTAAATGGTAATAAAGTATTAACTTTTGAAGGTTGGAGTGAAAAAGAATTGAAAGACGAAAAAATATATCGAGAAAAACTGGAAAGGTTTATTACTAACACCACCAAAAAAAACATTTTTTAGGAGGATTAGAAAATTATTGGATAATTGGTTATTAAAAACAATATTTTTGAATAATTTTTTGATAAATACCAACTGCTTTGGATAGTTCAGACTTGGGAAGTTTTTCGTCTGGACCGTGAGCGTACTTGATATCCCCTGGCCCGAGAACAAGGCCATTTTGGCAAAATGAAAGTTCGGTGAAATATTTAACCGTTTGACCTTGACCCAAAAAATTTAATTCTTTTGGAATAGGAAAATTAATTGGTGGAACTGCTATTAAAGTTTCTATTTTAATATTTTGGTGATTTATGGCTGAATTAAAAAGCTTTTGATAATCATTTTTATCGTTTGGTGAAGGACGAAGACCAAAAACAGCACTGGCAGTATCGGGAACGATATTATCGGCGATACCACCATCAATTTTGACTAAACTTACCGGTGTTTCCGGATGAAAAGAGATGGTTTTAATTTTAATGATACTATCGGTTAACAAATCAATAGCGTTGACACCCTTTTGGGGATTACTGGTGTGGGCAGCTTTACCGGTGGCGGTAACTTTGATATTTAAAATACCAAAATGACCATTGATAGGACAGCATGAAGTAGGTTCACCGATAATTATGTAAGGAATATTAGTTTTTGATTTAATCAAAGCTTTGATACCATCAAAGTTACTTTCTTCACCATTAGTAAAAATTAATCCGAAATTATTTAAACCTTGATTTTTGGCATTTATTCCGGCAATAAGCATTGAGGCAATGGAGGCTTTGGTGTCACAAGAGCCGCGACCGTAAATATATTCTTGGTCTTGGCTAAATTTTATAAAAGGAGAAACGGTGTCCATATGGGCCGATAGATAGATTTTGGGCTGACCAACTTTGGCGATAATATTAAAGCGTTTTTCGTCGATCCAGTTTTTTTCAACAGTAAAGTTATTTTGCTGAAGAAAATGAAAAATATATTCAGCAACAGCGATTTCGTTTCCGCTAGTAGAAGGAATACTAATCAGGTCTTTGAGTAAATCTTCGGTTAATATCATACTTGTATGTATTATATCGAAATTATTGATACTTTGCGTAATGTTTGGGTTTGATAAAATTATTTATGGACAAAAAAGTTGGCGAATATATTGATAGACAGCCATTACTACAAAAAGAATTATTAAACAAAATTAGGCAATTGATCAAAGAATTAATTCCAAATGCTGAAGAAAGAATGAGTTATGGGGTACCAGCTTTTAGATTAGACGGTAAACAAATTTTATATGCCGCTTTTAAAAACCATATTGGTTTTTACCCAGAACCGGAGATAATTGAAAAATTTAAAAAAGAACTGGTGAATTACGAAACGACTAAGGGAACGATAAAATTTAATCTGGACGAACCAATTCCTTATGATTTGATGAGAAAAATTATTAGACTGAAATATAACTTGTAGTAACGGGAAGATGGTCTGAGAAGATTATTTTGATTGACGTTTGGTTTTGTGAGTGTCGGACTTGAGAGTTTTAAGAATTCCTCGGGCGGCCATAATACCAGTAGCTCCGGCACCGGTGATAGATCCAGCCATACCAGAAGCATCGCCAGCAACGAAGAGATTTTTTACATTGGTTTCCATATTGGGATCGGCTTTAACTTTGGTGGAGCGGAATTTTACTTCAGGGGCATAAAGTAAAGTAGAACCTGAATTAATACCAGGCATAACTTTGTCGAGTTGAGCCAAACCTTCTAAAATATCAGTAACTATGCGATGTGGTAAAGCCATAGAGATATCTCCTGGAGTAACATCTTTTAGTGTGGGCGTGACGATAGACTTTCGAATACGAGAAGTAGTGCTGCGATGGCCGGCTTTTAGATCAGCTAAACGCTGTAAGATAGGCTTTCCCCCACCAATGGTGGTGGCAAGTTCGGCAATAGATCGTGCATAAAGGAGTGAGTTTTCGACTGGCTCAGTTAAATGAACCTCACAAACAAAAGCAAAATTGGAATTTGGTGAAGCATGATCAGAAAGTGAATGGCCATTAACACAAACATATCCAGTATAATCTTCGCGAGCAACAAAACCGTTGGGACAACTACAAAAAGTTCTGATGATATCATCAAAAGTGTTTGTTCTGACTTTAAAGACGACTTCGTAAAGTGCTTCGGCATGACGTCGCATAACATATGATGGGAATTCGACCCGAACACCAACTTCAACCATATCATAGGTGTATTTAATTTTGTATTTATCGGACATAAGCTGAAACCAACGAGCCATTCCCCGTCCTGGAGCTAATAAAACTTTTTTGGCATAGTAATTGTCCTTATCAGTTTTAACTCCAACAATAATTTTGTTTTCCACAATTAAGTCGGTAATTTCGGTTTGATCAAAAAAAGTAACACCGTTTTTTTCCAAAAAATTTTGGAATTTATGCATAACTATTTTGAGCTTGTCAGTACCCACATGTTTGGCCCGACGGACAATTAGTTCAATATCGTGGATTTGGGCTTCTTCAATTAGTTGGTTGATCTCTTCTTTATTTTTAGGATATTCTTCCGCATTAACACCAAACTCCATAAATATTCTATCGATTTCGTTTAAGATTTTAGCGTAATCTTGAGGATCAATAATATCAAAGGTCTGTCTCTTATACACATCT
>JAHBAQ020000067.1 GCA_018500045.2 Candidatus Shapirobacteria bacterium
AACGGTTGTACTAAAGAAGAAATAAAATCTATTCTTAAAGAAAAAGGGACAGTTGGGGCAGTTTTTGTAGGTGATTTACCATCAGCTTGGTATTATACCAATGGATGTTTCGGTTGGTCTGGAAACATTGAAATTTTTCCAACAGATCTTTACTATATGGACCTTAATGGTGTTTGGGGTGGTGAAATGAATGATTATGAAGAAAAACCCTTTTCTAGTCATACTGGTAATATAAAACCGGAGATTTTTGTGGCTCGATTGGCAACTCCGGTGGAATCTGAGGAAATAGATTTACTTAAAATGTATTTTAAGAAAAATCATAAATTTAGAAATTTTGGTAATAATATTTCAAACAACTCGCTAAGTTATATTGACAATGACTGGAGTTATTGGGCTAAAGACTGGGGAAAACAGGTAGGTTTAGCGTACCAAAGTTCTACTGTTGTTAATGATATGGAGACTACTAACGGTTTTGATTATAAAAATAGGTGGAGGACTGGCTATGAACACCTTTTGGTAGCGGTTCATTCTAATTATTATCAACATTTCTTTGATCCATCAACAGAAAATGGCAGGGCTAGTTGGGTTGAAGTTAAAGAAGAAAAACCGGCAGTGAATTTTTATAATTTATTTGCTTGTTCCAATGCGTTATATACAGTGGAAAATTATATGGCTGGCTGGTATATCTTTCAGGACAGTGATTATGGATTAACGGCAGTGGGCTCAACAAAAACTGGAAGTATGTTGTTTTTTGATAAATTTTATGAGTCGTTGTCGGTAAATAATTTTGGAATTGCCTTTAGAGATTGGCTTTCGGGTGAAAATGTTTATTCGGATAAATGCTGGTTTGGAGGGATGGTGATGATTGGTGATCCAACATTAAAAAGCACAGCTACCTGTACTGAATCGCATTGGAAATATACTTTATCCCCAAAAACTTGTCCTTCGTCCGGCAAACAAACTAAGGTTTGGACAAAAGTTGGGAAATGCACTGGTGGAGTAAATCATACTAACGAGACGATTGGCTGTAATTATACTGGTCGTGATAGTGCTTGTATTAAGAAAAAAGGGACTTGCAAAGTTTGGGAGACTTCAAAAATTGGGGCTTTGTGTAATAACGGAACAGGAAGAATTGAAGCAAATTTATGTATGAGCAACCCAAGTACAAAATATCGTTGCTGTGTGCCTATAAAAAAATAGATTTATTTAAAAATTATTTTTAATAAAATCTAAAGTATTTTGAGGGACTAAATTTTGCCAATTTAAATTGTTGTCAGAAATCATTTGACGGATGTTAGTAGCGCGGGACGGAAGAATAGTGGGAGTAAGGTGCTGGAAATGGTGGCCGTAATTTACAAAACAATCAGAAGTGTAAGAGTTGTCGGTGAACAAACAAGTATTTGATTCGTCGATTTGGGGGAAAAAAGTTTTGACATGATCGGCATATTTGGGTGGATTGTGGATATCAGGGATAATTTGGATTTGATAAGGAAAATTTAATTGATCGAGATTAGGAATTAATAAATCTTTGACTTGATTGGCAGCGAGGAAATTTTTGTCATCAATAATGCCAGAATCACCAACACCAACTAAAATTTCCTGAATACCCGAGTTAATAACTTCTTTAATAAATTCTAAGTGATGAAGACACGGCGGTTGAAAACGACCAATAATTAGGCCAAATTGTTTATTAGTTTTCATTTATTTAATCTTTGAACATCACGCCAACCAATATCGGTTCGATAGTGAAGATTATTTCCTTCAATACTAATACCAGAGAGTTCGTTATAAACTTTTTTTCTAGCGTCGGTAATATTTTTACCCTCAGAAACTAAATAAAAAAGTCGGCCACCGTTGGCAATATATTGGTTGTTTTTAAATTGAGTACCGGCGCCGAAAATTTTAACTTTTTTTGAAGAAAAGATTTTTGATAAACCAAAAATTTGTTTACCTTTGACATTATTGTAATTAACGGGATAACCACGAGAGGCGGCAGTGACAACAATTCTGGTTTTGGAATCAGTTTTAATTTTTTGAGTTTTTAGTTGATGATTGATGACAGAAAAACTAATGTCGATTAAATCATTTTTGATAGAGGGAATAATTACTTGAGCTTCGGGATCACCCCAGCGACAGTTAAATTCAATAATATATACTTTTTGACCAACAACCATACCACCAAGATATAAAATTCCCTGATAAGGACGTCCTTCGGCAACCATACCAGAAACAGTTTTTTGAAAAATATTTTTTATCTGAGTGACATTTTTTTTATTAACGATTAAGGGGTTACTGACACAACCCATACCCCCGGTATTAGGACCCTGGTCGTAATCATCGACACGCTTGTGATCTTGAGCAAAACCGATAATCTGAAAATCGACACCGTCGACAACAGCAAATGCAGAAAATTCTTCACCAACAAGCCATTCTTCTAATAAATAAGTTTGACCGCTTTGACCAAATTTTGACATTTGATCAACAGCAGCTTTGGCTTCTTGATTGTTGTTTGCTGGAATAACACCTTTACCTTCAGCTAAACCAGAAGCTTTGATAAACCAAGGTTTATTTGGAGTTGAATCTAAAAACTGATAACCAGATTTTGGGTTATCAAAAACGTAAAATTCAGGAATAGGCAATTGATATTTTTTCATGAACTGGCGTGACCAAGATTTATCCCATTCGAGTTGGCCGGCTTTTTGAGTCGGACCAAAAACTGGGATATTATTTTTTATTAATTCATCAACCAAACCAACAGCAATGGCATTATCCTGAGCCACATCGACCAGATCAACTTTTTCCTGGTGACAAATATCAATAATTTCGGAGACACTGGTAGTTTTGAGATCAGAAAATATTTTTACCGGTTTGGATTTATTCAAAGTCATTAAATCATTACCAGGAATGGCAATAATTTTGCTAACTAATTTACTTTGAGAATATTTATCAACCAAAACGGACCCACGACCGCCGCCGTCAATAATTAATACAGTATTTTTTTTGACAGATTTCATAAATTTATTTTTTTGAGATTATCAATAATCCTTTGATTGATCGGATATTGATAAATAGGAAATGCTTGTCCTGTAATTAATTCATAATTAGCAATGTATCTTTGAGAGGCGGCAATGATTAACTCAATTGGCATTTGTGGGGGTTGGCCCTGGCCGGAATATCCGTGTTCAACATACCAAAGGCGAATAAATTCTTTATCAAAATTTTCCGGTTCAAGATTTTGGTCGAATCTTTCTTGATAAGTGTCAGCTTTCCAAAAACGGGAGGAATCTGGGGTGTGAATTTCATCAATTAAGACCACTTGACCATTGAGAAGACCAAATTCATATTTGGTATCGACCAAAATTATTCCTTTTTGTTGGCAAATTTCTGTACCTCTTTGAAATAATTTAAGAGCGGCGGTTTCCATTTGAAAATAAATTTCTGGGCTAACTATTCCCTGCTCCACAATTTCTTTTTTACTTAAATTGACATCATGAGTCCCTGGAGCACCATGGGTAGACGGGGTGACAATCGGCTGAGGTAACTTTTGATTTTTAACTAAACCTTCGGGTAAAGAGTTGCCACAAAATTCCCGTTTACCGTCTTTGTAAGCAGTCCACAAAGAGGTGTTGGTAACACCGGTGATATAGCCACGAACAATCATTTCTAAAGGAATGAGTTGACATTCGTGACCAACAATAACATTTGGATCAGGAACAGAAATTAAATAATTAGGAATAATATCTTTAGTATTATCAAGCCAAAATTGGGTCAGAAGATTTAAAACTGTACCTTTAAAAGGAATATGACCTAAGATAACGTCGAAGGCTGATTGACGATCGGTAGTAATTAAAATTCTTTTACCGTTAATTTTAAAATAATCCCTAACTTTACCCTGATGTTTTTCGCCCAAAAAATCAACATCAATAGTTTTTAAGACACTATCAAGGGCATTTTTAATTTCGTTTTCGGAAACCATATTTAGTTTTTGGGGATTAAATCATTAATATATTGTTGATAGCCAATTTTTTGAAGTTGATTGTTTTTGTCTCTAACTGATTGATTAAGATTTTTTTGGTAATCAGATAATTTTTGACGAATAGTTTGATCTGAAATGGCAAGAATTTTTACCGCCAAAAGAGCAGCATTTTTGGCATTATTAATAGCAACAGTAGCAACTGGGATTCCTGGTGGCATTTGAACGATGGAAAAAAGTGAATCAAGACCTTGAAGAGTTTTGGTAATAACCGGAACTCCGATAACTGGTAAATTTGTCAAAGAAGCAGTCATACCTGGGAGATGAGCGGCACCACCAGCTCCAGCAATAATAACTTTTAGACCGCGACCTTCGGATTCTTGAGCATATTGATACATAAAATCAGGAGTTCGGTGAGCAGAAACAATAGAAATTTCAAAATCAATTTGAAATTCTTCTAATAACTTGGCAGCCTCCTGCATAACAGGAAGATCAGAGTCGGAACCCATAATAATACCGATTAATGGTTTCATATTTTTATATAACTTCTAACCAATTTGGCTTTTTTGACGGCATCGTCAAGATTGTTATCAAGAACAGTAATATGACCCATTTTTCGTTCCGGTTTAGTTTCTGTTTTACCGTAAATATGAATAGAAACTCCCGGAACTGCAAGGGCTTTTTCAAGGCCTTCGGTTTGAGCCGGTCCAAGGCGGTCACCTAAAATATTAATCATGACGGCAGCAGGGACTTTTAGATCGGTTCTGCCAAGAGGTAAACCGGAAATAGCCCTGATGTGTTGTTCAAATTGCGAGGTATAACAAGCTTCAATTGTATAGTGACCAGAATTGTGAACTCGTGGAGCAATTTCGTTGACTAAAACTTGGTTGTCGGCAGTTAAAAACATTTCGATGGCAAAAACTCCAGCACCATTTAGACAATCAACAACGTTGTAAGCTAATTTTTTGGCTTTATCTTGAATTTCAATGTCAATTTGGGCCGGGGCTAAAACCAAATGGCAAATATTGTTTTGATGAATAGTTTCGACAACGGGATAAGTAGCAATATCGCTTATTAAACTTCTAGCAACAACGACTGAAAGCTCCTTAATGAACGGAACAAATTTTTCAACATAAAGTTTTCTGTCGGAAAGTTTTTTCAAAGCTGGAAGAATATCTGATTTATTTTTGATAAGAGCATTGCCACGACCATCATAGGCATCAGTTCTGGCTTTTAACATTAAAGGATAGCCAAATTTTTTGGCAGCAGAAACAATATCAGATTCGGTTTTTACCGGAATAAAGTCTGCTGTTGATAAATGATTTTTTTTAAGAAATTTTTTTTGTTTTAGTTTGTCTTTAATGAGTGAAAGTGTTTGCGGTGAAGGATTAATCGATAGTCCTTGATCTTGAAGATTTTTAAGAATTTTTGAATTAGCCAATTCAATTTCAAAAGTAATAAAATCCGTATTTTGGGAAAGTTTAACAATTGAACGACTGTTTTTGAAACTACCTATAATTTGTTTATCGGCAACTTGTCCAGCTGGACTATGGAGTGTCGGATCGAGGATAGTAACATTAAAACCCATTTTTTTGGCTTCAAATGTAAGCATCCGCCCAAGCTGTCCGCCTCCAACAATTCCAATACGATTTTTAAACATAATTAATTTTAATGAGTGATAACACGATTATTTTAGGAATTTAAATTCATAGAAATAGCGTGCTGACGACATTGATTGAGTATTTCTATTTCTGATTTGGTTAAATCAGAAATTTGAGTCAATCTGACTTTTGATAAATTATTAGAAAGTAGATTTTGATAGAAACTAACCACACCTTGGTGTTCGATCGGAAGAGATCTTTGCTGGAGAGTAGTTGCCGTATCATTTTGACTTATTTTTACCGGAACAGCTGATAAAACATGACCTTCATCAAACTTAGGAGAAACACGCTGAACAATCATCCAAGTATTCGGTTCAAGATTAGTAGCTCGATTAAATTCAATAGCTGCTTGATGAACAGTTAACCCCCACATACTCTTGCCACCAAAAAGATGAGGATTACCAGGATGTTGATTGAAAATTCTTTCCGGATATTTGTTAATTACTTCTTCGGGAGTCAAGGGTAACCAACCGTGCTGACCAACTAAGGTAACGTTTCTATTTTCAAGCTCTTCAAGAAGACGACGGCCAAAATTTTCTTTGGGTTTTTGAGGAATGACTAAAATATCTTTTAAAGGTATTCCGAGATTTTTGGCTTTATCGAGACCAGCAGCATCTGAATTATTGGAAATAAGACAAGCAATATCTAAATTAAGACGACCAGAGATTGTGGCTTTAATTATTTCGGAGGCAGTGGTGCCACCTCCAGAAATCAAAATCGCCAGCTTTTCTTTCATTAAAATGAATTATAAACTATTTTTTTGAATAACCTGATACTTTAAGAGTAAAGTGCCGTGCCGGTTTAATTGTTTAAAATCAACCAGACGAAATGATTGGTCAATTTTTAATCTGTTTAAAAGATTTTTGCCGTTACCAAAAATAACTGGTTCTATGGTTAGATAAATTTCATCAATTAAATTATCTTTGAGAAATAAAGAATAAATTTGACTGCCACCTAAAATTAGAATTTGATTATATTTTGAAAAATATTTTGAGGAAATTTCTGGTGGAGTAAGAGAGGTAAATTCGAGATGACCGGGAATATTTAGATGAGAATATTTTTTGGGATTTTTGGTTAAAACTAATCTAAGTGGACCACGGGTTAAATCCATTTTTGAAGAATTAATTTGGTAGGTTTTTCGACCCATAATGACCAGATCTGAATCCTTTATTAGTTGAGTAAAATATTTTTGATCTTCCGGTGATGTCCAAGAAAAAGAATCGCCATTTGAACCACAAGTAATTTTATTATCAATGGAAGTGGCGGCAACTAGAATGACTTTTGACATACTTGATTATACTAAAACCAAAAACTCCCCCGATTGACGAGGGAGTTTTCCGCCAGAGGCGGATTTAATTTCAAAAGAAATTATTTGACCAATTTCTTGATCTTGGTGCCAGGAATATAGCGTGGCATACGGCGAGCGACAATTTTCTTAGCTTCTTTAGAACCAATAGCTTTGATAGTCTTGGCTTTAAACATTTTGGTTTTGAAGGTTCCAAAACCAGAGAGTTTAACGGTTTCGCCGCTGGAGAGAGCTTTCATTATTTCAGATAAGAAAGTTTCGACAGCTTGTTTGGCAGCCTTTTTGCTGAGTTTGGCTTTTTGAGAGACAGACTCAATGAGATCTTTTTTGGTCATTTTTGTTTTTTATTTTTCAATAAATAATTAACTTAATAATAACGGATAATACCGAAATTGCAAGTAAATTTAGTCTTCTTTTACCGCATTTTTGTTGATTTTTGGAGCAGCGATGACACTACTGGTGCGAAGTTCTCGAATGACAGTAACCTTAATTTGACCAGCCCATTTGGCTTCTTCTTCGAGTTTTTGGGCAATATTTTGACTTAAGACTTCAGCCTCTGAATCGGAAACTTGCGAAGGTTCGACAATAACCACAACTTCCCTACCGGCTTGGTAAGCAGCCACACTAATAACGCCAGCAAAACCCTTAGCAACCTCTTCGATATTCTTCATTCGTTTAAGATATTCTTCGTGGACTTCGTAACGAGCACCAGGTCGAGCACCGGAAGCGGCGTCGCCAATATAAACGATGACTGATTCAATTGAAGAAAATTCTTTGTCTTCGTGATGTTCAGCGACACAATTGATAACTTTTTCAGGGATCTTATATTTTCGAAGTAAATCGACACCTAGATCGATATGGGTACCTTCCTGATCGGCAACAATTTTACCAATGTCGTGAAGTAAAGCACCTAAACGAACAGTATTGACATCTGCCTTTAATTCATAAGCGATACCTATAGCAATTTTGGTAGCCTCAATCGTATGCTTGGCTAAATTTTGACCATAAGAAAAACGGAATTTATATTTACCAATTTCTTTAATCAAATCGAGAGGTAAATTAAAAGCACCAACTTCTTGGCATAATTTCTTACCTTCATTGATAAGAATTTTATCCATATCATTTTTGGTTTGAGCCACAATTTGTTCAATTTTGAGCGGTTGAATACGACCATCTTTGACCAATTTTTCGAGAGCAATACGAGCAATTTCGCGGCGAGTAGAATCAAAAGAAGAAATGCGAATATCGTTGGTTTCATCGAGTTCAAGTTCGACACCAGTGGCTTTTTCGAAAGCACGGATATTACGGCCTTCTCGACCAATAATTTTACCTTTGGCAGCTTCGTCAGCTAAAGAAATAGTGGAAACGGTGTATTCGGCAACATAATCAGTAACACCATGACGGATATTGTCGACGATAACTTCTTTGGTAATTTCTTCTTCTTTTTGGCGAATTTCGTCGCGTGCTTCTTCGATTTTTTTGGCAACCCAAGAGCTCATTTTCTTTTCAGTGCTACTAATAACCAATTGTTTGGCTTTTTCGACATCGAGACCGGAAATGACTTCGAGTTTGTCGAGTTGTTTGCGATATAAATCGTCAACACTAGTTAACTTATTTTTTAAATCTAATGATTGTTGATCGAGAGATTTTTCTTTTTGAATTAAATAGCGTTCTTTTTCGTCAAGAGAGGCTAATCGTTGAAAAATTTCTGTTTCTTTGGCTTTTGCCTCAGTTTCAATTTTCTTAGCATTTTGAAGAATAACTTGGGCTTGAGCATTAACCCGATCAAGCTCCTCTTTGGACACTGATGGTTGAACTACTGACTGAGCAGCAGGTTGAGATGCTGGTTTAGTGGGACTAAAAACAACTCTGTTTTTATCATCAGTCTCGGTAGTGGCGACTTCTTTGACAACTTCTTTAGTAACTTTAACGGATTCTTTTTTGGCAACTGGTTTTTGAGTAGCAGTTGTAGGTGAAGAAAATAACCCTTTGACCTTGGTCAAGAAAAAATCTAACATGAATCCTCCAATACTTTTACTTTTTACGACACAACCGTGGCAGGTTTTTTAAGAAATCAAAAGACAAGAAAACATAAAAGTGTGTTTAAGTAAAAAGTTTAAAAATTAAATTAATGATTAATAAGTTTAAAATGAAATCAGTATATTTTAC
>JAHBAQ020000098.1 GCA_018500045.2 Candidatus Shapirobacteria bacterium
GAAGACTTGAGGTCGGTAACCAGAGAAAATTGGGGTATGACGACCACCTTCTTCTTTTTTGAGTAACATAACTTGAGCTTCGAATTCGGTGTGAGGAGTGATAGAACCTGGTTTAGCAAGAACTTGTCCCCTTTCGATATCATCTTTTTCAACGCCACGGAGTAATAAACCAACGTTATCACCAGCTTGACCTTGATCGAGTTGTTTGTGGAACATTTCGACTCCGGTAACGACAGCTTTACGAGTATCACGAAGACCGACGATTTCAACTTCATCGTTGATTTTGACGATGCCTCGGTTAATTCTACCGGTAGCAACAGTACCACGACCTTTGATAGAGAAGACGTCTTCAACTTCCATTAAGAATGGTTTATCAAGATCACGAACAGGTTCAGGAATGTAGGTATCAAGAGCTTCCATTAATTTCTTAATAGATTCAATACCATCAGCTTCACCGTTGAGAGCTTTAAGAGCAGAACCACGAATAATTGGGACTTCATCGCCTGGGAAACCGTATTTGGTTAACAAATCACGAACTTCCATTTCGACTAAGTCTAAGAATTCTGGATCTTCAACTAAATCACATTTATTTAAGAAGACAACTAATTTTGGAACGTTAACTTGTTTAGCTAACAAAACGTGTTCACGAGTTTGAGGCATTGGACCATCTGGTGCAGAAACGACCAAAATAGCACCATCCATTTGAGCAGCACCAGTGATCATGTTTTTGACGTAATCAGCGTGTCCTGGACAATCGATGTGAGCGTAGTGTCTTTTCTCAGTTTCGTATTCGATGTGAGAAATAGCAATAGTAACGATTTTTGAAGCATCACGGACAGTACCACCCTTAGCGATGTCAGCATAAGATTTGGCGCTTCCCTGAACTTTTGAAATTGCAGCTGTTAAAGTTGTCTTACCATGATCGACGTGACCAATAGTACCGACGTTGACGTGTGGCTTATTTCTTTGATAAGTATCTGCCATAGATTCTCCTTTTTTTTGTTTTTGTCTTGTTTAAGACTAAATTCTAATTAATAATAATTTTAGCTTAAAATACTTTTGAATTGTATCAACAAGTACTTAGCTTTGCAATACATTTGAATTAAGTAAATCCGCATAAAAATGCGGTAGAGTGATTATATCGGTTTTGTGGGGAAAATGGTAGAGGAAAAATTAATGAAAATACTCCGATAAATCGGAGTTTGATAAATAGGCAAAATTTGGCGTTCTACTTCAAATTTAGACCTATTTAACAAAAGAAAACCCCCGGACACTGACCAACACAACACTAAACTAAAACAAACAAGCCGAAGCTCGTAAGTCAGTCATCTAGTGCCGGTTGGCAGCGTCTGGGGGTTGTGCTGGGTGCGCCCGGGAAAGGCGGCGAGAGTGGCGAAACGTTTGTGCTACGAAATCACAATACATCCGCCTTTTGGCGCAGGACGGAAAATGTCTATCTGATTTCCGAAAAAGTTTTTCCGATATCATCGTCGGGGTAAGAATTCCAAACGTCATCGGAATCTTTTGACCGTACGAAAGTCTTTTCAACGACTCTTGCGTACAGTCTGTGCAGGGACCCTTCTTCTCTGTACCCTTGGATAAAAATGATCTTCGAAACAGGCTGTTCCAAGGACCCAGAAAGGAATAACTTGAACGGAGATTCGCCTGTAATGTAGGGATTCGCCTGCTGGTCTTGCGACAATCGAGTGTCAATGGCAGCTTTAAGACTGCCTGGCGCGCTCTTGGTAAATGTCTCAGCAGTCTCAATTGATTCCTCAAAAGAAATGTCCAACTCAAATGCGGATATGAACATAAAAAAAACACCTCATATATATTCTCATTCATCACCTGATGAACGGAAAGCTGGCGTTATCTTTGAATAACACCAAATTTCCGCCCACCAGAGATAAAACCCAGCTTTTGAAAGTACGATTATCAATAGCCAATGCCAGCAAATGGAATGGGAATTAATAATACCTGTATATTATAGGTCAAAAAGGTCAAAAAGTCAAGTGTTGGGGCATTAAAATACCCCTCAAAAGAGGGGTATTTAGATTCAAAAAGAATTGATTATCTACCAGAGGTAAGGGCGGTAGTAAGTTTTTCTTGGATATCACGAGGAACTGGATCGTAGCGGCAAGGTTCCATATAGAATGAACCACGGCCTTGAGTCAAACTACGGATGACAGTAGCGTAACCACCAACAGCTTCCAAAGGAACGAAAGCGTGAATAGTAGTGAAACCGTGACTATCTTCGGTACCATTGATTTGACCGCGGCGAGAAGAAAGGTCTCCAATAACTGAACCCAAGAATTCTGATGGAGTAGCGACTTCGAATTTCATAATAGGTTCGAGAACCAAAGGTTTAGCCGCAGTAAAAGCGTCTTTGATAGCATAATTACCAGCTAATTTGAAAGCCATTTCGGATGAATCGACTTCGTGGTAGGTTCCGTCGTAAACAGTGACTTTAATGTCGGTACACGGAAAACCAGCAATAATACCTTTTTGAAGAGTTTCTTTGACACCTTTTTCAATAGCGGGAATAAAGTTGGCTGGAATAGCACCGCCTTTGACAGCGTTGACGAATTCATAACCTTCACCGCGTTCTTTTGGTTCAACACGAATTTTACAGTGACCGTATTGACCGTGACCACCGGATTGATGAATATATTTACCCTCACCATCGGCATTTTGAGAAATAGTTTCGCGATAAGCAACTTGTGGAGCACCGGTTTTAACATTAACACCGAATTCGCGTTTGAGACGATCGACGATAATTTCGAGATAAAGTTCACCCATACCAGCAATAATGGTTTGACCAGTTTCTTGGTTATAGGTAACTCGGAAAGTAGGATCTTCAATAGCTAAACGATTGAGAGCAGCACCCATTTTTTCTTGATCATCAGCGGTGGCTGGTTCGATAGAAAGAGAGATAACTGGTTCAGCAAATTGAATTGGAGAAAGAGAAATAACATTGTTACTGTCACAAAGAGTGTCACCAGTAGTGGATTCTTTAAGACCAATGCAGGCGACGATTTCTCCAGCAAAACCTTCTTCAAGACCTTCACGTTTGTCGGCGTGCATCAAAAGTAAACGACCAATACGTTCAGATTTTTGTTTGGTAGTGTTGTAAACCTCTGTACCAGCTTTGAGAGTACCCGAATAAACACGAACATAAGAAAGAGTACCAACGTGTGGATCGGATTGAACTTTGAAAAGAAGAGCTGAAAGCGGTTCAGTTCGAAGTGGTTTACGAGTAATAACATCATTAGTTTCTGGATCATAACCTTCGATTGGAGGTAAATCTAATGGTGATGGAAGATAATCCATAACACCATCAAGAATTGGATGGATACCTTTGTTTCTCCAAGCAGCACCACAGTAAACTGGGAATAATTTTCGAGCAATAGTAGCTTTACGTAAAGCGGCTTTTAGTTCGGGAACAGAAATTTCTTCATCATTAAGGAATTTTTCCATTAAAGATTCGTCTTCGGCGGCAATTTTTTCGACCATTTCAGCACGGGCCTTGAGGGCTTTGTCTTTGAAATCATCAGTCACTGGTTTACGAGTAAATTCCATACCTTCTTCATCCTTATCGTAAACGATCATTTCCATATTCATTAAGTCAATAACACCCATAAAGTCGTGTTCTTCACCAATAGGGATAACAACCGGACAAATTGGAGCTCGGAGTTTTTCGTTGATACTATCGAGAGTTCCTTGGAAAGATGCACCGATTTTATCCATTTTGTTAACGAAAGCGATACGAGGAACACCGTACTTGTCGGCTTGACGCCAAACAGTTTCGGATTGAGCTTGAACACCAGCGTTGCCGTCGAAAATCATAATAGCACCATCGAGAACACGAAGAGATCTTTCTACTTCAGCGGTAAAATCGACGTGTCCTGGAGTATCGATAATATTGAGACGATAATCTTTCCAGAAAGTAGTAATACAGGCTGATTGAATAGTGATACCGCGTTCTTTTTCTTGGATCATAGAATCGGTAGTAGTAGTACCTTCGTCGACAGAACCGATTTTGTGAATTTTTCCACTATAAAAAAGAATACGTTCGGTGGTGGTAGTTTTACCTCCGTCGATATGAGCAATAATACCAATGTTACGGACTTTTTCCATAGGAACGTCACGGTTTTTGGTGAGCTTAATTTGTTCAGCCATAATTAGATTTTCAGTTTGTCAGATTTTCAGTCTGTCAGATTATTAATAATAAAAACTGCTGCACTTAGGCAACAGCGGATGGATTTATGATACCATAGGAAAAGATGAATATGAATAGACGAAAAATTGCCATTATTGGTGGAGGGTTAGGCGGACTTAGTGCCGGATATTTTTTATCAAAACAGGGTGAAAAGGTGACAATTTTGGAAAAAGAAAATTTTTTGGGCGGTTTAGTGGGCGGATTTAAAATGGAAGGCGAAAATTTAGAAAAACTGTATCATCATTTTTTTAGAACAGATAAATATTTAATTGAATTACTGGAAGAAATTGGATTAGCAGACAAAATAGTTTGGAATAAAAACTCAACGGCAATTTATTGGAAAAACAAAATGTATCCGTTTAATGGAGCAGTAGATTTACTTAAATTTAAGCCATTATCTTTGCTTGATAAGATTCGAATGGGTTTGGTGGCGATATATTTGGGCTTGGATAATAATTGGCAAAAATATGAAGCAATTTCAGCCTCGGATTGGATGAAAAAGGCCGTAGGTAAAAACGGTTATAAAGTGGTATGGAAACCATTATTACAAGGAAAATTCCATAAATATTATAAAGATATTTCGATGGCTTGGTTGTGGGCCAGAATTCATACTAGAGGAAATTCGAAAAATGAAAAAGGTGAGGAAGTGTTGGGTTATATTGATGGCGGATTTGAAAAATTAGTGGAGAGATTGGCAGAATTAATTAAGAAAAATAGTGGAGAGATTAAATTAAACAGTGAAGTAAAAAATATTAAAGATTTAGAAAAAGAGTTTGATGTGATTATTGATACTCGACCGGACAAAGAAGTGGAATACTTAGCAACAGTAAATATTTCCTTTAGTTCGGAACAAAATTTGAGTAAATTTTATTGGCACAATATAAATGATCCTAAATCCCCTTTTATTGCTTTTATTCAGCACACGAATTTGGTGGGGACAAAAAATTATCGGGGCAAAAATGTTTACTATTTGGGAACATATGTACCGCAAGATCATGCATTTTTAAAAATGGATGAAAAAATATTAGTAAACCAGTGGTTTGATTATTTAAAAAAGATTTTTCCTGAGTTTGATAAAACCAAAGCAGAAAACGTGTCAGTGTTCCGATTTAAGTCTGGACAACATATAGTTAAGACAAATTATATAAAACCGGTTTATAAGGTGTCGGAAAAAATTTACAAAATGAATTTTGCTCAAATTTACCCGGAAGATCGAGGGGTGAATTTTGGAGTGCGAGAAGCGAGAAAATTAATAGAGCTTATTTAGTTTGGTTTTTAATTTCGATTAAGCCTTCTTCGAGAGTTTTCATATTAATACCTAAATCTTTGGTTTTTTGATTGGAGGTAATCAAACATTTTTGCCAAGGGCGGCTACCTTCGGGCTGGGATTTTACAAATTCTTCTAAGCTGGACGGTTGAACTAAATTTTCATCGTAGCCAAAAGTTTTGGCAACGAGCTTTGACATTTCATAAGGAGAACGAGAAGAAGAACCAACCAAATGATAAATTCCGGTGTATTTATTTTCAAAAAATTTGTCTAAGCCATAGGCAATATCGTCAATAAAAGTGTAAGTACAGATTTGGTCAGAGAACATTTTGACAACTTCGCCGTTTTGAAGTTTGGCTAAAACTTTATGAATAATGTCTGGTTTATTGGCAAAATTAGCTCGGTAAGGGTAAGTAATGCGAACAATGGCGGCATTATAACCAGAATCAGTAACGACTTTTTCACCTAAATATTTTGTTTCACCATACCATTCAATTGGATCAGGAGTATCGGTTTCGGTATATGGAGTAGTTTTGGTACCGTCAAAAACAAAATCTGTGGAAATATAAATAAAATATTGATTGTATTGCTTGGCTAATTCTAAAATATTGCGAGTACCCTCAACGTTTAACTGATAGCAAATGCCGGATTTGTCCCCACGTTGCTCCCAAGCACCGTTGGTGTCAGTAAAAGCGGCCATATGTAAAACAGCCACAGCATCGGAATTTTTGGCAAAAGCGGCAGCTAAATTTTCTTTATCCAAAACATTGACGTTAGTATCAAGAGAAAAATCAATAAATTCATATTTATCACCCAAAAGTTCAACAAGACGAGAACCAACTAAACCACTTAAACCTGTACCAATAATTTTTTGTTTCATAAATTTTTAAAAAACTAACTACCAATTAAGTTTCATTAAATCTTGCTTGGCTTGGGAGAGAGTTGGGTAAAGTTTATCTTTGTCGGATAAAATTAATTGTGGGGCAGACACAAGATCTGCCCGTACATTCCAATCTATAGCAACTTGAGGATCGTTGTACAAAAGACCACCTTCGGATTCTTTATTATAAAAATTGCTGCATTTGTATTGAAATTCGGCAATATCACTTAAAACTAAAAATCCGTGAGCAAAACCTTTGGGAATAAAAAACATAGTTTTGTTTTCTTCAGTAAGAAGAACAGATTCATACTGACCAAAAGTTGGAGAGTTGGGACGAATATCGACAGCAACATCAAGAACTTCACCCCGAGTACAACGAACTAACTTATCTTGGGCAAATGGAGGTTTTTGGAAATGAAGACCACGGAGAACACCTTTGGTTGAGTTGGAATGATTATCTTGAACGAATTCAACATCAATTCCATTTTCGGCAAAAATCTTTTTGGAATAGGTTTCCATAAAGAATCCCCGATCATCAGAAAAAACTGAAGGTTGAATAATTACTAGACCGTCGATTTTGGTTTTAGTAAAAGTTGGCATTATTTTTTGAGACTGTTTAATTTTTTGTAAAATTCTTCAGCTTCGGCTTTGGTTTCTTGCCACCAAGAAGTGTTGGTAGTATACCAATCAATAGTTTGTTGAAGACCAGTTTCAAAAGTATATTTTGGTTCCCAACCTAATTCACGATTAATTTTATCCCAATTGACGGCATAATTATCGTGAGCTGGACGATCAGCAACGTATTCTAGGCAAGATTCGTCTTTACCCATAAGCTTGAGCATAAGTTTGACAAGTTCCATATTGGAAGTACCTTTTTTTAAGCCGCCAATACAATAAGTTTGCCCGATTTTTCCGTTTAATAAAATTAATTCGATAGCCCGACAATGATCTTCGACGTGTAACCAATCGCGGAAATTTAAACCTTGACCATAAACTTTGATTTTTTGATCTGTCAAAAGATTAGTAATGGAACGAGGGATCATTTTTTCGGGATGTTGATAAGGACCATAGTTATTAGAACAATTACTGATGGTGACAGGTAGACCAAAAGTTTTATAAAAAGAGCGAACTAAATGGTCAGAAGAAGCTTTGGAGGCGGAATATGGGCTGGAAGGATCGTAAGGAGTAGATTCGTTAAACTGATCGTCGGAACCCATTTCGATGGAACCAAAAACTTCGTCAGTAGAAATGTGATGAAAGCGCTTGTTATATTTTTTGGCAGCCATCAAAAGATTGTAAGTACCTAAAACGTTAGTACGAACGAAAAGTGATGGGTCATCGATAGAACGATCGACGTGAGATTCGGCGGCAAAATGGACAATAGCGTCAACTTGAGAGACTAATTCGTCGACAATTTTTTCATCTAAAATATCGCCTTTAACAAATTGATAATTTGATTTACCCTCAAATTCGGTTAAATTGCGTGGGTTGGCAGCATAAGTCATCTTATCGAGATTGATGATGGAATCGTCGGGATGAGCTGAAAACCAATGTTTAATAAAATTTGAGCCAATAAAACCTGAACCGCCTGTGACTAAAAGTTTCATATAGCTGATTCTACTTCAAAAGTATGGAGAATAGCAAGTTTAGGCTTAGAAATAAACCTATAATTATTGACTTTTTTAATATTATAGGGTATAATGTTCCAACAATTGACGGAATTATAAGCTAATTTCGTAGCAGTTGATGCACTTTTAAAAGCAGTTACTTTTGGTGAGTGGAAATTTGGTTAGATTTTCTAATTAGATTTCTGCTCACCAGGATTGGTAGAGACAGATGGGAAAGGAAGGTTTTTATGGACGTTTTTCAAGGTTTGCTTGGACCACAAAGGGTTTGGGAGTTGACCATTACCAGAGACGAGAATGGTGTTCTCATGCCCAGAATCAGTAGAACTGACGGTAAGTTCTTCGACATCAGGTTGGAGACTGAAGGCTACGACAGGCCGGTGATCACCAACTATGGTATCGGCAATACAGCCGTGGTGTTTGATAAGAATGGCTGTATTGCAACCGAACCTGAGGTTACCAAGTATATCGACGGATCAACAGTGACACAGAATCGGGTTATCCGAGCGTCGGCCGACAACCCGAACTACGGCGGATTACCAAAGGGAACCGTTTCTGGCCGGAATATGCTGGATACCCAACGGGTAAGATACCGTGATGGTGCCGTCGTGAGCACGCTGGCTGCAGCAGATTTCCCGCCGACGAGGAAAACCCAAGACGGTTTTGTACCGTGCAAAATGGTTCCCTTGATCGGTATGGAGAACTACGATGCTCCGGGCAAAGCCGCTCTGATGGATGCCATCCTGACCCTGCTGACCGAAGAAGAACTCGCCGCGCTCGGCAGAAAGCTCTATCGCAGGGCTGCGAAGAAATCCAAGTAACTGCACGACCCCCTCGGTCAAACACTCGCAGTTTTGCGAATGAGTGTTTGGCCGGGGGATTTTTTTTGGAAAAATAATTTTTAAACTTAAAAAGTATCCTATAATTTGATTAATGTGTTTTTTGTGGTAGAATACGGTGGTTTATCGCTAAGATGAACTTATACAAGAGATAAAGCTTCGAATGTGGTTTGTCGAAGCGATAAACCAAAAAAACTACAGTAAGGACTTTAACAGGAAAGGAGAATGTTTTATGAACGAGTGGAAAAGTCGTTACGACAAGGAAGGTCAAAGTAATTTTGACAAACTTGCCGGGAGACACTTACACGTTCAAGACAATTTCTGGTCTGTTGGAAAGGTTTTACTGGTAGTTTTTACCGCTGTGATAGTTTACATTGTTGTCACATCGGGGTCTGACCTGATTAGTGGTCTGAAGGGACTGATTAATCTGGCCAGATAGTGCTTTTATATATACATAAAAACAAAAGAACCCGTCAAAAATTGGTTTAGCAATAAAATGCTATTATCAAAATTTTGACGGGTTTAAATTTGTTTAAAAAATAAAAATCCCCCACTGACGTGAGGGATTTAGATTTTAAAATATTTTTACTCTGCTAAAGTTGGAGTAGCGGTGGCTTTTTTGGTGGGGGTAGCAGTGGCAGTTTTAGTTGAAGTGCTGGTAGAAGAAGTTTTACTAAGATCGGTGCCAATGGTAAAAACAGCATCGTAAGTAGACGTGGTCTTAAGATCTTCGGTATATTCTCCTGGGAAATAATCAGCCAAAGCTGTTTGGAAATAAGCCGAAATGGTGGCTGATTTTGCAGAAACTGCATTTTCGGTAGCGGTGGTGGTAGCATTACCAACAGAAACATTGGTAAAACCTAAAGCGACCAATTTGGCTTTGAGAGTGGCGGCTTGACCATTAATTTCGGTGGCATTTAAAACCTGGATTTTAATTTTTTTGTCGATCTCGGTAATAGTTGTTTTTGGAGCTTCGGTAGGGACAGTTTCAGGAATAGAAGTAGGAATAGTTTCTTCTACTGGGGAATTGGCTTCTGGATTTTCAGTAGGGGTATTTTTATTAGTCATAAAATAATAGACCAAGAAAGAAACTATGGCAAAAGAAAAAATAGCCACAGCGATAATTGGCAGAAGATTTTTTTTGGGTGTCATTTGGGTTTTTGGTGAATTAATATCGGTTGATGATTTTATTATACCACCTAAGCAACCAACTACAGGTATCGGTAGATTGGCAGGATATTTCAAATTTTGAACAATTTGGCTTTCATTATAGGGCGTTTTTTCCATTTCTGTAGTAGTAATTATTTCGATTTCTTTATTGTCTGGATGATAAATTTTTTTGACTGGATTATTAAAATAAAGTTGAGCATAATTAACAGTTTTTTGAATATCAAGATCCGGTCCTTTGAAGTTGGAAGTTAAGTAAACTTGATTATTCTTGGACAAAAGGAGAGTATATTCGTGTTCGTTTAGTGGATAAATAAGGAAAAATTCGCTAAGACAAATAGTCGACATAATATTGGAAATAGCAGCAGAAACTGGTTGATAAGCTTCGATTTGAAGGCCAACTTGAGATAAGTTATTTTTTAATTGATCAAATTTTGATTTGTCGTAGATAACGGCATTAATAATGGTCTTATCTTCGGTTTGAATGAGGGAATAATTAATAAATTCGGGATCGATATTAAAATTGATAAATCCAGAGGCCAAGCCAATAACTTCTTTGATATCAATAGACTCAATCTTAGTATCGTAAACAAATGATTTAGTGACAGCTACATCGTCGGGGATAAGTAAAGAGATTGAAGTAATTTTATTTTGACGAATAAAAAACAGGAGACTTTCTAAATCTTTTGGTTGTTTTTCAGACCAGAGGTTAATATCTAAACTAAAAAAATTATTGTCCTTACTGTTGAAATAAATTTCGGCTGATTTATCTTTGGGCCAAAGAACAACTTTAGGCTTGGAGAGGAATGACATATATATTTTAGTATGACGAAAAATATCAATTAAAGCAAGAACCAAAAAGATATGGTTTGAACTAAAAACACCCCGAAAGAATCGGGGTGTTTTATGAATTTAAATAAAAATTACCAACGTAAATGGGCAAAAGCTTTGTTAGCATCAGCCATACGTTCAACTTCCATTCTTTTGGCAACAGCAGAACCACTATTGCTGAGAGCGTCGTTTAATTCAGCGACAACTTTTTGAGCAAAGGAGTGATATTGTTTGTTGCTGCGAGCTCGACAAGCAGTAATTAACCAACGAATGGCTAAAGCATTTTGACGATTACCCCGGACAGGAGTTGGAATTTGATAGACGGCACCACCAATACGGCGAGGTCTGACTTCAATTTTTGGTTTAATATTTTCCATAGCTCTTTCCAAAACTTCAAGTTCTGATTCGTTAGGAAAATCTTTTTTGATCAACTCAAGAGCGAGATAGATTTGTTTTTCGGCAGCATTGCGCTTACCATCTTTCATAGTAGCGTTGACGATCTTGCTGACCAAAACACTATTATAGATAGCATCTGGTTCAACTTTTCGAATTCTACTGGTTCCCTTTCTAGACATATTTAATTAAAAAGTTATATTGGTTAATAATTAAGCGGTTTTGGCACTAGGTTTTTTAGCACCATATTTACTGCGTGATTGTAATCTTCCAGTGACAGCACCGGCGTCATATTTACCACGAATAACGTGATAACGAACACCTGGTAAATCTCGAACACGACCACCACGAATAGAAACGATACTGTGTTCGGCAAGATTATGACCGATACCCGGAATATAAGCAGTAACTAAATTTCGGTTACTCAATTTAACTTTACAGATTTTACGTAAAGCTGAATGTGGTTTTTTTGGAGTCATAGTTTTGACTACAGTAACAACTCCTTTTTTGACCGGATTAATTGTTTCAGCAAAACGATTAGTAATCGTGTTGAAGTTTTTTCGGAGAGCACCAGTTTTGAGTTTTTTAACTCTAACTTTGCGGCCTCTTTTGATAAGTTGATTGAATGTTGGCATTTTTTTATTAATTTTATTCAGCAGACTGATTCTTATTGACTGGAATAAGACGTCCGATAATAACATTTTCCTTAAGACCAATCAAGTCGTCGACTTCGGCCAATAAAGAAGCTTCGGTCAAAATACTGGTGGTTTGCTGGAACGAAGCAGCTGATAACCAAGAACCGGTAGTAAGAGCTGATTGAATAAGACCCAAAAGAATTCGCTTACCTTTGGCTGGTTTAGCGTCTTTATTTTTCTCTTTGGCTTTGTCATTAGCAGCATTGAAAGCAGCTAAAGAAACAATTTGGCCATAAAGGAAAATAGTATCACCCGGATCTTCAATTTTTATCTTACCGCTCATTTCTTTGACAATGACTTCAAGATGCTTATCGTGGATAGTAATACCCTGTGATTCGTAGACACCTTGGATACTGTTGATGAGGTATTTTTGAGCAGCTTCGATACCTTTGATTTCCATAATCTCACGAACGTCGAGAGATCCAGAAGAAAGTTGGGTACCTTGAGCAACTAAATCACCATCGGCCACTAACAAATTAGCATTTGAAGGCAAAATGTAGGTGATAGTCTTGGTGACTTTATCGTCATCTTTACCACTGAGCTTAATTTCGTAACCGTCAATATTTTCTTTAACTTTAACTTTACCCGAAATTTCGGCTAAAGGTGAAGGAAGTTTGGGCATACGAATTTCAAAAAGTTCCTGAACACGAGGTAAACCTTGGGTAACGTCGACACCGACGACACCTCCGGTATGTTTGGTACGGAGAGTAAGCTGAGTACCAGGTTCACCGACTGATTGAGCACCAATAACACCGACTGGAACACCAATTTCAACTGGTTTTCTGGTAGAAAGATCCCAACCATAACAGTGACGGCAAAGACCAGTTTCAGCAGCACAAGTTAATGGAGAACGGATATCAACTGATTGGATTTCGGCTTTTTCGATTAACTTAACGTTTTCATCATCAAGAAGTTCGCCTTTGGCTAAAATAACTTTTTTGGTTTTTGGATCCAAAATGTCATTAGCTAAATAACGACCGAGAATACGGCGTAAGAAATAGCGTTCACGACCTTTATCGGTAGCTTCGATGGTAATGAATTTGTCAGTACCACAGTCATCCATACGGATAATAGAAGTGTGAGCGGCATCAACCAAACGACGGGTTAAATAACCAGCGTCAGCGGTTTTAAGAGCGGTATCGGCTAAACCTTTGCGGGTTCCACGAGCACCAGTAACGTATTCAAACACTGACAAACCTTCACGGAAGTTAGATTTGGTAGGAAGTTGAACGATTTTACCAGTAGGATCAACCATAAGTCCGCGCATACCAGAAAGCTGTTTGATTTGATCTTTAGAAGCACGCTTGATACCGGCGTTAGAAACGATACGAATTGGAGAATCGATATCGAGAGTAGCCCAGGTTTTTTCGGCAATTTCTTCGGTTTTTTCTAACCAAACATTTTGGCTGAGACGTTTTTTCTCGTCATTACTGATAAGACCCATTTTGTAGTTGTCTTCGATATCAGAGACTTGCTTGTTAGCTCCAGAAATAATTTGATCTTTTTCCGGTAAGTAACCACAGTCTTCCATAGCTAAAGAAATGCCTGAAAGAGTGAAGCCCTTGAAACCAATGTCTTTAAGAGAGTCAATTAACTTAACAGTCTTAATACGACCGGCAATATCTAACGATTTAACAACTAAATCATTAAGAGCTTTGGAACCAGCCATAGCTTCGTTGACATAACCGAATTCTTTAGGAAGAATTTTGTTAAACCAGATTCGACCAAAAGTGGTTTTGATAATTTGACCATCAATTCGGACAGCAATGAGTTCACGAAGTTCAATTTTTTTCGATTGATAGGCTAATTCTACTTCACCTTTGTCGGCAAAAATTGTTAATCCCTCGTAACCTTGGGCAGTTTCTTTGGTTAAATCTTGGGATCGAACCGAAGTGATGTAATAACAACCTACGGCCATACCCTGAGAAGGGATGGAGATAGGACTACTATCAGCTGGTTTTAATAAATTGCGAGAAGGTAACATTAAAACTCTGGCTTCTTTTTGGGAAGCATCAGAAAGTGGTAAATGGACACCCATTTGATCTCCGTCGAAATCGGCGTTGAAACCTTTACAAACACATGGATGTAAACGAATAGCTAAACCATCAACCAAAATCGGCTTGAAAGCCTGAATTGAGAGTTTGTGAAGAGTTGGAGCACGGTTAAGCAAGACATATTTGTTAGCAGTAACTTTTTCCAAAATATCGTAAACCTCAGTGACTCGATGATCAATTAAGTTTTTGGCACTCTTGATGTTTGGAGCAATACCGCTAGCCATAAGTTCGCGAAGAACGAATGGTCGGAACATTTCGAGAGCGATTTCTTTTGGTAAACCAACTTGGTCAAGTTTAAGCTCTGGACCGACAACGATAACTGAACGACCGGAATAATCGACACGTTTACCGAGCAAATTGCGGCGGAAACGACCTTTTTTACCTCTTAAGAGATCAGAAAGTGAACGAGGAACTCGTTTGGTACTCTTACGTTTATTTTTGGAACTCTTTTGAGCATCGATAAGGATGTCAACAGATTCTTGTAACATACGTTTTTCGTTACGCAAAATGATTTCCGGAGCACCAAGTTTGAGTAATTTTTTGAGACGATTATTACGATTGATTAAACGACGATATAAATCGTTTAAATCAGAGGTAGCAAAACGACCACCAGTGAGTTGAACCATAGGACGTAAATCCGGTGGAACAATTGGCACGTGAGTCATAATCATGGACTTAGGATTGATGTTGTTATCCTTCATCCCAGTAAGAATGCGGATTTTGTACATGATTTTCTTTTTCTTAATCTTAGAACTGGTTTTATTTAATTCTTTCTTAAGATTTTTGAGTGTTTCTTCGATATCAATTTTACCTAAAACATCGGTTAAACTTTCAGCTCCCATACGGGCGGTGAAGAAGATATCAGCTTTGAATTGAGAAAGATAAAAGCTTTCTTCATCGGAAAGAGTGGATAAAACTTCGAGGCTTTGAACTTTTTCTTCGAGATATTTAATTAAACTCTCGATACGATTTTTTTCAGTCAAACCTTTGTTCTCAATCTTTTGAATATCCTGTTTAAGACGAACATCGCGTTCTT
The DNA here is from genome assembly GCA_018500045.2 of Candidatus Shapirobacteria bacterium. Lineage (GTDB taxonomy): Bacteria > Patescibacteriota > Microgenomatia > UBA12405 > UBA12405 > WARW01. The sequence goes on from JAHBAQ020000098.1 coordinate 15,007, forward strand.
CTTGGGCGATGGAAAGTTGATCTTTATTTTTAATCTTAGTTTTGAGTTCTTTTTTCTCGTCTTCGGTTTCTTTGGTTTTGAATTCGATGTTCTTTTTGGTATCAACATCGATTTGAGCCAAACGCTTTTGGGAGAATTCACGAAGATTTTCTAAAGCTTCTTTGCGTTTAGAGTCATCAATCTCAGTAATTAAATATTTAGTGAAATAAACAACTGATTCCAAATCTTTTTGAGGAACATCAAGAATGACACCAATTGGAGATGGAGTGTTGCGAAGATACCAAAGATGGGTAACCGGAGCAGCTAAAGTGATATGTCCCATACGTTCACGACGAACTTTGGAGACAGTAACTTCAACACCACAGCGATCACAGATAACACCCTTAAAACGAATTTTCTTGTACTTTCCACAGTAACATTCATAGTCACGTGAAGGTCCAAAGATTTTTTCGCAAAAAAGTCCATCTTTTTCTGGTCTCCAGCTACGATAGTTAATAGTTTCTGGTTTGGTGACTTCACCGTGAGACCAGCTCAAAATATCTTCTGGAGAAGCTAATTTGATTTGTAGACCGGAAAAATCGATCATGCTTTTAAATTTAAACATTATTGGTCCTCCTTTAATTCATCTTCTAATTGAGCCGAACTTTCGGCAATTGTTAAACCTTCAGCCTCAGACTGAAGTTCTTCCTCAACGGGAACTTGTGGCCCAATATCTTCGGGAGCAATATCGACTGGGCGGAGTTCTTCAGAAACTTCTTCGAGAGTAGTTTCTTTGACTCCAACTGGAGAGATATCTAAAGCCAAACCGGCGAGTTCTTTGGTAAGAACCTTGAAAGACTCCGGAATAGCAGGTTCAGGAATCACTTCCCCTTTGATAATGGATTGGAATGCGTGAGTACGACCATCAATATCGTCAGATTTGAGGGTTAACATTTCTTGAAGAGTGTGAGCAGCGCGATGGGCTTCAAGAGCCCAGACTTCCATTTCTCCGAGACGTTGACCTCCCATACGAGCTTTACCACCGAGAGGTTGTTGAGTAACTAATGAGTATGGTCCAGTAGAACGAGAGTGAACTTTATCGTCGACCATATGAACAAGTTTGAGAATATAACCGACACCGACAACAGTTTTTTGATCGAAAGCTTCACCAGTACGACCATCGAAAAGTTGAATTTTAGAATTACCCGGTAAACCGGCAGATTCTAGTTCTTCAGCAATTCTGGTTTCTGGATATTTTTCGAAAACTGGAACAGCATAGCGTTTGTTGAGATATAAACCAGCGTGAGCTAAAGTGGTTTCCAAAATCTGACCCAAATTCATACGGGAAATAACAGAAATTGGAGACATAACTAAATCAACTGGAGTACCATCAGCGGTTCTGGGCATATCGTAAGCTGGCCAAACACGACCGATAACACCTTTGTTACCATGTCGTCCGGCAATCTTATCACCCTCTTGAATACGACGGATTTGAGCCACGTAAACTTTAACAATTTTATTAACACCTGGATCGAGTTCGTCACCATCGTCTTTAGATAAAATATCGACTTTAATAACGACACCACCTTCACCGTTTGGTACACGGAGAGAAGTATCCTTAACTTCACGAGCTTTTTCACCGAAAATAGCACGTAATAATCTTTCTTCAGCGGATAATTCTTTTTCACCGCGAGGTTCAACTTTACCAACCAAAATATCATTTGGACCAACAGTGGCACCAATCATAACGATACCGTCGTTAGTTAATTTGGCTAATTCGTTTTCAGAAACATTAGGAATATCTTTGGTTAATTCTTCGGAACCTAATTTGGTTTCGACGACTTGAGCTTGATATTCGTAAATTTGGATATTGGTTAAGATATCTTCTTTAACTAATCTATCGGAGATTAAGAATGAATCTTCGTAATTTAAACCGTCGAGTTCGGTATAAGCGACTAATAAATTTTGACCAATAGATAATTCACCACCATCAGTTGAAGGACCATCAATAAGCAAGTCCCCTTGTTTGACAGTATCACCAACATTAACTACAGTTTTTTGGTTGTAACAAGTACCGTATGGTGAAGTACGTTCAAATTTTGCCAAATAATAAGTTTCAGTTTTACCATCAGCACTAATTTCACTTTGATCAAAATGCTTAACTTCAGCTTTTTTGTCGAGAGCAACAATGATTTTACTACCATCAGCAAAAGTTACTTTACCCGAATGATTAGCCAAAACACTGCGATTCATAGAAGTAGCAACAGCGCCTTCCATACCAGTACCAACGATTGGTGAAGTCGGAGAAACTAAAGGAACAGCTTGAGTCTGCATGTGAGATCCCATAAGAGCACGAGTAGCATCGTCGTGATCAACAAAAGGAATTAAAGCAGCGGAAGAACCGACGATTTGATTAGGAACTAAATCAATGTATTCAACCTGATCAATTGGACCTTCGATAAATTCACCTTGATAACGAATAGGCACCCATTCTTGTTTGGTAACTTCGTTTTCGTCAAACTTAATACCTAAATGAGTTATTTTTTTATCGTATTCATCATCAGCGTCAAGATAATAATGTTCATCAGAAATAGTGTAACCACCTTTGGTTTTGACTAATTTTCTGAATGGAGCTTGAACAAAACCATATTTATCGACTTGAGCGTAAAGAGCTAAGTAAGTAACCAAACCGATGTTTGGACCTTCTGGAGAACGGACAGTACAAATACGACCATATTGTGAAGCATGAACGTCGCGGATAGAGAAGGCGGCCCGATCACGGGTTAAACCACCGATACCGACAACAGTAACACGGCGAAGTAAATCAAGTTCGGATAATGGATTAGTTTGGTCTAAAATAGCGGATAATTGGTTGGATCGGAAGAAGGTGTTGAGAGTAGAAATTAATGGTTGAGGATTAATCATTTGAGATGGTGCTGGTTTTTCTTTGGTAGAAATAAGAGACATTCTCTCTTTGACCATTCTTTCGAATCGAGCCATAGCCGGACGAAGAGCAATTTGAGAGACGATTTCACCACAACGACGCATTCTACGATTGGCTAAAGAATCAATATCATCAAGACGAGTGACTTCGCCTTTTTGAAGTTGAACGAGATATTTGACGGTTGCAATTAAATCTTCTTTACGTAAAACCCAATTGTCTTTGTTGGAATCATCAAAATTAAAACCAAATTTTTTGTTGACTTTGTAGCGACCAACATTACCTAATTCGTAAGTTCGAAGATCAAAAAATCTTTCTTCAAAGAATTTTTGAGCATTTTCCATAACAACAGGTTCACCGGGTCGGAGTTTGCGATAAAATTCCAAAACAGCTTCATCTGGAGATTTGGAAACATCAGCTTGAATAGTGGGAGAAATAAAATCACCAAATTCAGCAACTAATTGTTTATCATTCATTTGACAAGCAGCTCTCAAGAGAATAGTAGCTGGAAATTTCTTTTTTCGGTCGATACGGGCAAAAACAACATCTTTTTTACCAACGAAAAATTCCAACCAAGAACCTTTATTAGGTCGGAGTTCAGCATTGTAAAGAGTTTTACCGGTAGCAGGATCTTTTTCACCAGTAAAATAAACACCAGGAGATCGGACTAATTGATTGATAACACCTCTTTCAATACCGTTAATGATAAAGGTACCTTCATCAGTCATAGTAGGAAGATTTAAGAAGAAGACATCTTCTTCTCGAACATTACCAGTTCTTTTGTTAGTTAAAGTGGCTTTAATACGAACGGGAATAGTGTAATTGAGCTCTTTTTTCTTGGCGGTTTCCGGGGTGATAGTAATAGGGTCATAGGTAACGTCACCTAATTCGAGTTGCCAATTGTTTCCAGTGTAATCGACTATGGGAGAGACGGCTTGAATAGTTTCTTTGAATTCACGGTCGAGAAAATCTTTCCATGATTCTTTTTGAATTTGAATTAAATCTAACTTAGGAATTTGAGGGTATTTTTTACCCCAGGAAGTTCTTTTTACGGAAGGCATCAAGGTTTTTTAATTACTAAATAGAGAAAATCCCGAAAAGACGGGATAGGCAAGTTATGTACCAACCGCTCGCCAGAATGGAGATATTTTACCGCGAATGTCAAGAGTTAGCAATAGGTAGGATTGAGGTTGAGAAATTATGGGAAAGCAGTTGGAATTTCTTTGATTAATAATTCACATTGGTCTTGGATTTTTTGGTCATCAGTATTCATAGATCGGGCACCACCACAATAAATTCTTGTCGTCCAAATTAGCTTATCGGAATAAGCATAAACTGGAGTAAGGTCACTAATTTTATTAACATCATACTCACCATTTAGCACTTTAAATTCCGAAGTGGTCCAATTTTCATAATTAGGGGTTAAGTAAAAGGTATAATCGTAGCCATTTTTGAATGAACCGCCGGCAAGAATGGTATTTAGGTTACGATGATCAACTGTCAATATTTTAATTGAACCTTTGATTATTTTTTGAGTAAATGAATAAATTTTGTCGCCAGATTTTACTGAACCTGTCCAATAAGGACCAATTCCAAAGTCACCTGGCGATCCTGTGGTAAACGCTAATCTTTCATTAGAAGTTACATCCTTATACAAAGTAAAATTGGCAATCATTTTTTGAAAAGCGGTTTTGGTAGTTGAAGTTACAGTGGCGGATTTGGTGGCGGGGGTGATAGTAGAAGTGTCAGCACAGGCTTTTTCGGTGCAGGCAATAAAACCGGCAGATTGACAACTACAAGTATTACAACCATCGGCAGAGAGGAACGATTCACCAACTTGATAGGTTTTTTCATTTAGTTCACAAGATTCACCAGGATTAGTGTCGGTAGTTGTCGGGGTGACTGAATTAGTTGAAACACTACCAGTGGTGTTTTTATTGCCTAAATTTGATGGAGTTATAAATAAAAAATAAGCTAAACCAGCAGCGACAAGTAAAAATAAAATTAAAGCAAAGACAAAAAATATCCGTCCAATATTTAAATTTGATTTGTGGTGATTAGGGACAGAATTATTTGCTTTATTATCGTCTTCGGTCAACAGACGATTGATTTCGGCTTTAATTTCTTCTGGGGTTTTTTCTGGTTGGGAGTTTTCTAATTTAGGAAAATTGACTGGCTCAGGAGTAATTTCAATTGTTGGTGATGGTATTTTTTTCTCTTCTTCGGTTTCGAGATTAGTAGTTAAAGATGGATGAACTGGAGGTTGCGGTTGATTTTTTTGAAGTATTACTTCTTCTAGGTCATCAACCAGACTTTTTTCGGTATTTTCTGGAATTTTTTTGGGTTCTTCTGGTAAAGAAATAGTTTCTTTTAGACTTTCGATGGGAATTGCTTCGGTTGGTGAATTTTCTGGAATTTGATTCGTTTCGGGTTTGACTGAGGCGGCGTATTCGTCGAGAATTTTTTGGTAATCAGATGCGGCTTGATTAGTTTGGTTTTGTTTTTTGTTATCGTCCATAAAATAATATTCTCATTTGATGAAATATATTGCAAATTTTTGATTAATCTTTATTATTAATGTATGAGAAGAAGACTGATGTTAGTGGTTGTTTTGTTTGGTTTGTTAATGAGTCTTAAGAGTGTAAATGTTTTGGCAAGTGGTTTCAATTTAAAATCAATTGGCTCGGTAGACACCAGCGGTCGGCAAATTTCTCATTGGTGGTATAGTGGGTCAGTGCCGGTGTTCAGTGGTGAAGCCCCAAGTGGAAGTACAGTAACTGTTTCAATAGACGGAAATGAGGGATCAGTGACAGCAGGAGGTAGTAATGATTGGTCTTATTCGCCAGGATCTTTATCGGATGGTGATCATAGTGTAGTAATTACCAATAATGGTTCGACAATTAATTTTACTTTGACGATGGGAGTAGATAATGTAAATTGGGATGCAGTAAATAGCGACGTGAACACATCAACACTACCAACAGTAGGGATTATATTTCCGACAGCATTGTTGTCGTCGGTAGGTTTAGGTTTGGTGGTTTTGGCCAAGGCAGTAGCTAAGAAAAACTAATTTGGTAAAATTGGCAATGAAATTTTTTGTTCAAACGTTTGGCTGTATTCAAAATACTTCTGATTCGGAAAGAATCAAGAATTATTTTTTGGTCAATGGTGATAAAGAAGCAAAAAATTGGAAAGAAGCAGATGTGGTAATCATAAATACCTGTATGATTCGGCAATCAGCGGAAAATAGAGCTTATGGTTTGTTGCGAAATGCCCAAAAATTAGGTAAAAAAATAATTGTAACTGGATGCTTGGTGGGGGTAATGAAAAAGAATGGTCAAAAAAATATGGAAGTGAGAAAAAATTTTCCAGGAATAGAGTTTAAAGCTTTGGACGAATTTCAAACTGATTGGGAGCCGGTGAAAAAATTTAATAATGTGGTTTTAATTCCGATAAGTTACGGTTGTAATAATATGTGTTCGTATTGCATTGTACCGCAGGCCAAAGGCCGGGAAGTTTCACGAAAAATGGAAGAGATATTGGCTGATGTAGATAAGGCGATAGTAGAGGGTAATAAAAATATTTTATTGATTGGACAAAATGTAAATTCGTATGGAGCAGAATTGAGCGATTGCGGATTTGTATCGATGGGTAAAAAAAGATTCAAAAGTTTATTTCCAGAATTGTTAAAAAAGGTGGCTGAAAAAGACTTTGAAAAAGTTTCTTTTGTGAGCAACAATCCGTGGGATTTTTCGGATGATTTGATTGAAGTAATTGCTGAATATAAAAATATTGATCGACTAATTCATTTACCATTTCAGGCCGGTGACGATGAGATTCTTAAAAGAATGAATCGAAATTACACCAAAAAAGAATATTTGGATTTAGTCAAAAGAATTAAAAACAAGATAAAAGATGTCCGATTTAGTACTGACATTATTATTGGATTCCCAGGTGAAACCGATGAAAAATTTGAAGAAACGGTGGATATTTGTCAGCAAGTAAATTTTGAAGTAGCTTATTTAAATAAATACTCCCCTCGCCCAGGAACTGTGAGCGCAAAATTGTACAAAGACGACGTGCCAATGAAAGTGAAAAAAGAAAGATGGGTAAGACTGGAAGAGATGATAAATAAAAAAGATTAAGTAAGTTGGTAGACTTCTTCATCAGCTTGGTTGTTGGGGAAAGTGGCCAGAACTAAAAGGGAAGAAATTTCTGACTCAGCAATAACGACGTGAGCAATTTGAGGTGGAACATAAAGAATTTGATGATCACTGCTGCTGAGAAAAATTTCTTCTCTAATTTTGGTATTTATATCTTCTAAAATTATTTTAAATTGACCAATAATTGGAACAAAAAGTTCTTGTTTGGAATGGTGATAATGATTGCCAGCTTTTTCTCCTAATTTTTCAAAAGAAACAATGTAGTCGTAATTATTTTGGAAACCTTTGATAAAAGGAATACGTTTATCCCAAATAACAGAAAGTGAACGACCGGGTTTTTCAGGAACTTGTCGGGGCTTAATTTCAAAAATAATTGCCAGTTTAGTTTTTATTTGACTAATAGGTGAGCTATAAACATCCATTGGGTCAGGACCAATTTTGGGAAGTTTCATAATTTATTTTAAGTGATTAGCGATGTTGGCGTTGTGCTCGGAGAGAGTTTTGGCATAATACATAACACCATCGTCACCGGTGATGTAGTAAAGATAGTCTGATTCGGTGGGATGAAAAGCAGCATAAAGTGAATTGTAACCAGGATTACAAATTGGCCGCGGAGGAAGTCCGGGGTTTTGATAAGTATTAAAAGAGGAATTGGTCTGTTTAATTTGATCACTGGTAACTGGTTGCCAATATTTACTGACTGATTTGTTTTGACTATCACGAGCATATTGAACAGTGGCATCAATTTGGAGAGGCATACCTTCCTTAAGACGATTAAAAATAATTCCGGAAATCATCTGTTTGGATTTAAGAGACCGACCTTCGCGTTCGATAAGAGAGGCTAAAATCACAGCATCGGAATCGGAAATATTTATTGTACTATCGGATTTGGCTTGAGAAAATTGTTTGTCAAAATTGGCTTGAATAGTAGAAATAACCTGATCTAAGGTGAAATATTGAGGAATAAGATAACTATCGGGGAAAATATATCCTGTCTCTTATACACATCTGACGCTGCCGA
>JAHBAQ020000061.1 GCA_018500045.2 Candidatus Shapirobacteria bacterium
ATTATAAGTATTCGTGTAGTAGTATCTTTGTAGATGCTATTGCTCATAAAAAACCTATTATTTGTTTTTCTGGCCCAATGTCAGATTATTTTTTTAATACTTATGGCAATATTGGTTTCTTATGTAATGATTTTGATGAAATGAAGAATATAATTCAGCGCATAATTAAATTAGAATACAATGCAACGTACTCAGTTCAAAAAAATAATATTATTTCTGCATCTCACGATATCACTAATATAAATAGATTGTTAATCCAAGCAAAAAAGAACTTTCCATGGTTATAGTTTACTTAGGAATTGGTGTATTTGCTAAAGTTCTATCAAAATAATTAACATCATCAAAATAGGTTAATTTTGATGTATCTACTTTAAATATATATCTAATGTACGTAGTTGGATCGGGGCTTGTGTATATCAATTTTATATAATCTGCAGAGAAAAATCGGGGATCATTTTTCTTTATCAAATCCATGTATTTCTGTGATTTGTATTCAAAATAAGGGCCCAATGGAATATATAAATCCTGACCCTTTAATTGCCCTATCATATAATTTTTGGCAAATAAAGATCTTGCTAATATGTTTGATCTTCATCCTAATTCCTCAAATGAGGACCCCCCATTTTGCATTTTTTCTGTTTGTCACCAGACTGTTAAATTTCCAAAATTAATGGATGTTTTATAACCAATTTGTGCGCCAAACTCAGATACGCAGTGATCCCCTATTAAGAATGAATTCTCAGGATCAATATTATTTTTTATAAAACTAATACTAGCATCAGTTTTGATGTTTAAGACTCTATTTTTTACGTTTCCTAATCCTGTTATTGTTAGGGGTGCATACATTGTTAACAATAAACAAAATCCTATATTAATGATGAGTATTCTATATAGTTTATTTGGGAAAATTTTCCACATTGTCACGGAAACTAGAACTATTATTAGCATATCTGCTAATATTATTATTCTATTTCAGAAAATCATGTTAGTTGTTTCATATGCAACCACCAGAAGCCCCATTGTTAATATTGTTAAATATTTTTTTGAATTTATTCATTTTATTATATTAAATTTGATTCCTGCTAAAAAAATAGCCAGCAAGAATCCTAATGAAAATGCATAATCAATTATTGGCGTGTAGCCACTATCATGCAGAAGAGACACTCACTGGGACAGGCTTAAGCTCGATACATCTAAATACTCCTGTGTTCAATTCATAATTTTTATATATCTATCAATGTATGCGGTTATATAGCTATACAATGAAGGAATCGATATTCATAAAATTGGTGTAGCTAAAATAATGCCAATAATTGAAGTATAAAATAGAATTTTAATATTATCTTGATTTTTTTTGTAAAGATTATACCCAAATAACAGAACTATTGTCATGGTTACAAACATGAGTCCTACACGATGAGAAATTAGGCTTCATGCCAGAAATATGCCTACCACAAAAAAACTTGATGTGCTTTTCCTTGAGACTAAAACCATACTCATGCACCAAAATAATAAGTAAAAATTCGCTAGATTTTGCCTTGAAAATAATGAATCTAATGCTAAATTATTTACCAGAGAATTTCCTAAAATTATTAAACAGATTAAGGCAATTATTTTATTTTTTGTTATATTTTTAACTATTATGTAGGCTGCCAATAATAAGAGCACGTGTATCAGGCTTTCTATAAGAATATAACTTGCATGTACTTCAAGGCCAGATAACCGAATAAAGTTTGTTACTATAACAAAAAATAGAGGTTCTTTCCCTACCTCTATTGTTTCTAAGAGCATTATTCCTTCTTTCGCGTACTGAATTAATTCGGATATATATTGTCCGTAGTCTTTACATCTAAATATATAGTCAGATAAGTTGTTTCCAAATACTTGGAAATATACACGCATATTTAAAACAGTTATTGCACACGCAAAAACCAGTAATCCGAGCGACCAGAGCAATCATTTAAAGTTTATTTTCATGATTGATCTAAGTATACAGATTATTTAAGATAATAAAAACTGTTAGTAATATTATTTTTTATCCTCTTGAGTTTGGGCCGTCAATAATTCAAGATCTTCTGGTTCAAGTTCACCTATTGTGAAAGCAGATACAGTAGTGTCTTTCATTGTAGCGGTATTGACTATCTCTAAATATGCAGTTGTTCCGAATCCTTCTGGTACATTGATAAAATTCTTTCCTTTTTTAAGGGGTTTCCCTAAAGTAATTGTTCACTTATCATCGGTTAATTTTATTTGAAAGACTCCAGATCACGAGATGTCAGTTGTAATTTTATACGTTTGACCGGGCACTAAAGTAATTTGAACTTGAGCGACTGAAGCTGGAGTAACTTCCTTGCTGTTTTTTACAGGCTCTTTATAGGTTACCTGGAGCGGCTTACCTCTGCCTTTTTTAATTTCGCATACGCCTCATTTTGATCCTGTGCTGTACCAATTTCCTGTGAAAAATCACTCGTTTATGCTTTTAAATGATGCTTGTAGGGCCGCATATTTTGCTTCTATTTCCTTGCGTATCTTTTCTTGTTCTCGTGTTTCTGTAATGGCAGGTCATTTACCATCAAGAGCTGCTAGTACAGCTCTTGCAGGTGTGCTGTAATTGAAATTTTTAGCAGCACCTTCCATATCTATTCTCATTTTCGTTTCCTCTGCAACAGTCAAGCCTCATTCCAGACTTGCAATATGGTTTGCCAATACCTGATTACCAGGTAGTTTTTTTTCAAACTCTTTTAGGGCTAATTCTGTCATTTGCCACTTTAGTCAGCCTTTTGGAGCTCCTGAGGAGGCCTTACCATCAGCAGCCACAAGGGACATGCTATTCATGGCCACCATTAGAGCAAGAGTAGTAGCTCGTCCGAGAGGTAGGGTAGATGACCCTGTAAAAATCCTTTTTTCAGAAGCGCTATTGTCTGGTTGAGTAGTAGACATAAATTTTAAAATTAATTCCATAACATTATAGCTATTTGAAAATTTTGTCAAGAAAAAACAGAAAAAAAGTTTTGCGTAAAAGTATCATGCCTGTCTCTTATACACATCT
>JAHBAQ020000064.1 GCA_018500045.2 Candidatus Shapirobacteria bacterium
CTTCGTCGGCAGCGTCAGATGTGTATAAGAGACAGATACACACCTAATCTAGGTAATAAAGAAATATCAAAAAAAGGCAAAACTACCAAAAAAAATGACAAATTAAAGCTAAAAAAAACAATTAAACAACCGTTTTACTAGATCAAAGTCTAACAAAAAAGATAGGGGAGACAGCTATTAATTTCTTAAGGTTACTGTTGTTGTAAAACTCTTGCTCACACCCACACCCGAGACCGACGTTCCAATATTAAAATTAAAGGTTACTGCTCGTGACAATCCAGTTACCGGATCAGTTTCACCACAAACTACAAAGTTAGTGCAATCAAGTATTGAAACATCATCAGTATTAAGTTTTCTGACCATTGCTGATTCTGAAGCTATTTGATTATCTCCACCCATATCGCTGCAACTAAGCACCGTATTTTTAATATCAGAAATATTCGTCAAACCAATAGATAAATTACCTCCATAACAAGCCAATTTACCCGTACTATTAAAAACATTCCTTTTTAACTCCGACAATATCCAACCACCATGTTCCGATAATTTTGAAAGTGCCAAATTTTTATTTTGCACCCTCATTGTCTGAAAAACCGCCCCCACAGCTACCATCATAATTATCCCTACCGACGAAACGACTACCATTATTTCGATTAAAGTAAAACCCCTTTTCACTTTTAATTAATCCTATGGTTGAACTACCATATAATAACCAGTAAATCCGGACGCCAAACTAAAACCAGTAGAGCAACTAGTACCTATATTGCTTGTTACTGCTCCGGGTAGTTCGACCATTGTACATAAATAATATGACAACCCAGACGCACCAGTTCCATACTTATAATAAGAAACACCGACACCTTTTGGATCAGTCGGTATTTTATCTAAAAATTTTCCGCTGACCAATGCATTCAAAGAATTCGGGTAAGTACTTCCAACCTGTCTGGCCGCCTCTAAAGCTACCCGAATTTTTTCCATATCCGAAGATCTTCTGGCATCTCTGGTTTTTTTATTCATCCCACCAAAACTCACCACTGCCACCGCCGTCAATATTGCCACAATTGATATACTCACCAGTAATTCGAACAAAGTAAATCCTTTTTTATTTCTTATTTTTTTCACTTTCCACTTTTAACTTTTAACTAATTATTGTCTATTTTTAATGCAAAAATAACCGGCTGGATTAGTAAAATCACAGGCAGGACCGCTAACCTCATTCTTTGGATTTTCCATCAAAGCACAAACACAATAAGTAGTTGATGAAATATTTGACAATGAATAAACATACGACGAATCATTTTTCGGATCTTCTGGATAACTCTCCAACACAGTCTGCCCACCAGCAGCCAACCATCTAACTCCAGCTACATAAGCTGCAGAAGTTACCGGGTAAGTTCCACTCAGTAAATTCATTTCTTCCGCCGCATTTTGAACTGCCTTTAAATCATCAATTCTCTTTCGGTCGCGACCATCTCTTTGAGCTTTAGAGAAACTCGCTGACAAAACTACCGATAATATAGCAATAATTGACATTGCAATCATCAGTTCCACCAAAGTAAAACCAGAAAATTTTTTCTTCATATTACAGCAAACTCCCAGTTGGTGAAACATTTGAACTTGTAACAACATAACCACAACCACCAGTAATCGTGTACCCCAAACCCTGGCAAGCATTTATATCGCAAGTGCAATCCTTATCCTTATCGTTTTCCAAATTTGTAAAAAGTTTAAACGATTTACCAGTATTAGATACCACATAATTTATCTGTTTCATTGAAGTATTATCTCTGGGCACTTTTTTCATATATATAATTTTTTTACCCCAAGAATCGGTCACTGAAAATTCACCCTCATTACCAATCAAATTCTGCATATAAGATCCCGGAGTAGGGAACACTCCTTTGTCTACATAATACAGATTTAAAGCATCCGACAACGATTTAAGATTTGCTTTTCTCGCCCCATCTCTCGATTTTTTTTGCGATTCCAAAAAACTACCAGCAGTTATTACTGTCAATATACCAATAATCGAAATGACTATTAATAATTCCACTAAAGTAAAACCCCTTTTTAAATTATTTTTTTGTTTCATTTTAATTAGAACAAACAGCATAAACCGACGGTGAAGTTGGCGCAATACCACATCGTACCTGAGATTCTTCATCATCCGTTCCAGCCCCCACCTCCAGTCCAATTGTTAAACGGAAACCATCACCATTATTTAATAAAGTATAATTAAAACTAGTATCACCCACATTCCTCATATACCCAGTAAAACCACTACCTATAATTATCGATTTTGTATCCGGATACTCTTGAGCGTCGTTATAATACAAACGTAAAGCATTTTTAAGACTATTTAAGTTTTGTATTTTTTGAGCATCTCTTGATCTCTCTCTCGTACCCACAAAATTCATCATTAATACCGCCGAAAGCACACCAATAATAGAAATTACCACTAACAATTCAATCAAACTAAAACCACGACGACACTTATTAAAACTCAACATTAATTAATTCTAATCACAAAACTAATATTCTGCAAATATCAACTCTTTTTTGAAAAAAACCTGGTTATAGACAAATTACCTTCACCGGAATCCCAAAAAATATTAATAATCACATTAGCACAATCCTTAGGTGAATTATGACACCCAATTGATCCATTAACTACTGCCGTAAAACCAACCTCATAAGTGTAACCAGCAAATTCTGGACTTGACCCGGACAACCTGGATTCAGATTCTACTAAACCCCAAAAATAATCAGGTCTCAATGTTTTTTCTTTAATCCAGTTTTCTACCAATATATTACCCATTTCCGACGCTGACTTTCTCTTTAATGAATTTGTTTTAGTGTTTATCACATTCACTACTAACGAAACTATACCAACTATCACTATGGTGATGACACCGATCGAAAAAATAATCTCTACTACACTCTGTCCTTTTTTATCTTCCATCTATGATACCTAAATCATTAATCCTTATTGAATCTGTTGTTCCTTCAGACTCTATATCTATCACCACTGGACCATCAATAAAATTTCCATTAGTATCAACCAGCCTGCCTGAACCCTTATTAAAACCAAACGATCCTCCATTCGATACTGATACAGAAATATCACTACTGTCTAAATTTTCACTATACGATTTTACAAAAAAAGCCGGCGATTCAACCGTACCATCCTCCCTCACTCCAACAGCCGTAAAATTATTCGAGGTAAAAGTCATCCTCACAAACTTCAAACCCAACTGTTTACTCGGTAATTGACCCGTGATGGCCAAATTTCTTGACAAACTAACCCAGGTCGAAATTTCACTCTTTACCGTTCCCACTCTTCTAGATTTTAGTAATGACGCAAAAGAAGTTACCCCAATACCAGTCAACAATAAAATCAACGTTACTGATACAACCAATTCCACTAAAGTAAAACCCCTCTTCATAAAATAATTCTACCCGCAAAAATCATCGATAACAATCACAAACTACCTAATACTCATTCCAATGATTGAACCGCCGTAAAAACATCCCGATAGCAATATTGCCTTCCGTTGCACTCATATAATTGTTTGAGACAATCAGGATCATTTTTATTTTCTAGCTCTATAAAAAGAGCAAAAGAATCATTTAACTGTTTAAAACAATATTCTTTGTCAGCCAGATAATCTTCTTTAGGTATATTCATATAAAGATAATCTCCGTCCCGCCATTCCTTCCCCCACAATGAATTAAATAACTCTTCTTCCGGCAATTTTCCATAATCTTTGTAATAAAGTCTGATCACTTTAGAGACTTCGTGTATCTCTGATTTTCTCTCTACATCCCTCGATCTTGCCGCCGCCAAAGCAAATTGACGATATGTCACAAAAGACAAAAGACCTAATACCACAAAAATAAACCCTAATTCCAAAACTAAACCTTTGCTTTTCATCAATGGATTCTAATCTAAAATATTAATCATCGCAACCACCACCACAGCAATCAACCCGACACGCCGGATCATTACACACGCTACCACTCTCTAATTCATTATTTAAAAAGCACGACACACCATCCCTTTCTTGATTACAACCACTAGCAGGCAAATTACAAAACGTAGTAGAAAAACATGTAGTTGGATTGCATTTAGAACCCAATGTCTTTTCATACCACAAAACGTTAGGACTAGAAACGCCATAATTTATCTTATCCTTTTCAAAAAAAGCATTATACCTACTATCGGTATACCAATCTTTAGGAATATCTTTATCATCTTTATCTTCAAGATTAGTTAAAACTTTAAACCAAGTAGGATCGGCCAAAATAGTGTATGGATTTTTATTACCATCACACAGACACTCTTTCATATAACCGCTCATTCCTGGTATTGTCGCCCCACAATTTTGTTTCAAATTACAAAAAATCATTTCTGTATGAGGATACCGCCCTTTATCGCTATAAAACTCTTCAAAAGCTTTTTTAATTTTTTCCATATCACTTTTTCGACCCGAATCTCTAGCTCTACCCATCAAAGCTACTGGGTTAATAGTTCCAATCAACATAATCATTAATACCGCTAAAATCAGCATTACAATCAATAACTCCACCAACGTAAACCCCTTCTTCTTTCTCCAGTTTAAAATCAATTTCATAACCTTACATTAATAGTAAACCATTTTTAAAAAATAATCATTTCATAAAATAAAACCAAAAATTCCACAATTGATCACCGTAAAACCACGCAACCAATGTACCTAAAATTAAAAATGGACCAAAAGATATCAAAGTTTTCTTATTTGCTTTCTTTAGAATCATCAAACCCAAACTTACCAACGCTCCTATCACAAAAGCCGTATAAAAAGCCAACAAAACTTTCTCTGGACCCAAGAACAAACCCATAAATATAGCCAATTTTACATCACCAAACCCCATACCTTTACCTTTGGTAATTAAATACAGTAATCCCAAAAACCCAAATGATCCAACCGCCGATAATACAAATTGTAAGGGCGACTCTTGTGGTCGCCCTATCACTACCACAACTACTGCCAAAATTACCAAAATAACTGTTGAAAAATCCGGCAATATCATATATTTCAAATCAAACACCGCACTAAACACCAAAAAAACAATTATTATAAATTCCACCACTAACAGTAGGGGTGTATTGCCCGCCCCTACCGAAAAATGAACTAAAAATAAAATCCCCATCATCATTTCGACAATAGGGTAGAGAACTGACAACTTTTTTCGGCAACACTTCGACTTACCTTGTTGCAAAACCCACGACATTACTGGAACATTTTCATACCAATGCAACTGTTGTCCACAATTATCACAAAACGACCTACCATTCAAACTTCTCAAAAAACCTTTTTCTTCATTTTTCTTAATTCCTTTTGATTTAATCAATTCATATTCCACTGCCGTCCGATAAACCAGCATATTTATAAAACTTCCACAGCACAATCCCAAAACAAAAACTAATAAATAAAAATACAAAACCATACTCTATTTTACTTTTTCCCCTCCCTTCTTCAAGGGAGGGGACAGAGGTGGGTTTACGCAACCAAAAACCCCTCCGTTACCAGAGGGGTTAAAGTTTAAATTAATATCCTAACTAAGGAACACATTTAAATAAAGAATTGGACGGATGAGTGAACAAGAAGGTCGACACAGGATTACCACTAGAGTCAAAATCAGTATCCTCAGCATCCACTAATGCTGTTGGCACACCAGTAGTTTGATCAGCCGACAATTTCTTCAAATTATTAGATTTAGTTCTGTTTGATTTTGCTTTTGGAATATAACAAACATAAATAGAATTATGGTTAGTTGCATCCTGCTTTACCAAAAACAACAAATTATTTATATTATAACCAGTTGCTCCTGTTGTCTTACCATATCCTTTTTGTAAGAACGAATCCTTTAGTTCATCACTACCTATTAAAGTACCTGCCTGATCATACGAGCTACAAGCAGTTCCAGTCGTCACCCCACTGGTGGCTGATGTTCCACACAAACCAAAACCAACTTGATTACTAAGCGCATAAAACTCATCATCAGACAAAATTGTTGAGTCAATTACCATCCACGGATAAGCTGAAGCATTAGTGTAATAACGTTCATAAGAATTCAAAACTTCACCAGCATCATTGGCTGTAGTTGAATCAGTTGCTTTATTCCTTTGTTCTACTGGGTTGATAGTTGCCAACACACCTACCGACAAAATCGCAATCAAAGCGATAACAATTAACAACTCCACCAGAGTAAAACCTTTTTCTCTAAATTTTTTCATTGTTTTTTAAAAATATTAACTTCCTTAGAATCATTATTTACCACTAAAATTGTGATGTCAAGTTGTAAATTGGCATTACTACCGCTACCATCAAAAAAGCCACTCCTAAACCAAGCACAATCATAATTAGTGGCTCAATTGCTGATGTCAACGATTTAACTGATTGTTCTGCCTCAGCTGAAAAATAATCAGCCACTTTTAACAGAACCTCATCTAATTTACCGGTTGCTTCACCCGTCGCCACCATCTGATTAACAATTATTGGAAAAACAGCAGTTTCTTCAAAAGAATTAGCGATAGGAAATCCTTTTTGGACCCTCTCGGCAATCTGTTGATATGAATTAAAAAACAACCTATTACCAGCCACGTTTGAAACTATTCTTAAAGCTTCCACCAAAGGAATGCCCGCCGATAAAAGCATTGACAAAGTTCTAATAGTTGTGGCTAATATATTTTTCTGCATCAAATCACCCATAATTGGAATCTTTAGTTTTATCGTGTCCCATTTCAATTTAAAAACTAAATTTGTATTACCCACCTTAAACACAGAAAAAATTCCAGCAAAAGCAAAAACAAAAAGATACCAAAACTTATTAACAAAACCTGAAAGAGAAAGTAAAAACTTCGTTGACGCCGGCATTTCTGATCCAAAATCACTATATAAACTCAATAATTTCGGGATGACAAAAATAATCATAATAATAATCACCGCTATCATTCCAATAACCACAATCACTGGATAAATCATTGCTCCCTTAACCTTCCCTTGAAAATCATTTTGTTTTTCCAAAGTATCAGCCAATTTAGTCATCACCTCATCCAACACTCCCGCCTCTTCACCAGCATCTACTGAAGCAATATAAGCCTCACCAAAATATTTTTTATACTTTTCCAAACCATCAGCTAAACTTTTACCTCCCTGCACCATACTCAATGTATTGTCTAAAATCTCATACATCATACCGTTTTTCGTTGTCTGGTCTTTCAGTAAAGACAATGAATCAGTTAAAGGTAAACCAGAATTCATCATTGTTGATAATTGCCTTGTAAAAGTGGAAATTTGTTTTAGGCTTATCCTCGTAAAAACATTTTTATAAACTTCAGTAAACCAAGTTTGTCGCATTTCACTTATAAATACCGGCACCAAACCGCTCTCTTTGACTGAACTTAATACTTCAGCTTTATCATGATAATCCACAATCCCTTTCACCAATTTTCCGTTCCAGTCTCTCGCTTTATAAGAAAATTTCATAATAATTTTATCTTCTTAATTTCGTTTGGAAATCAACTACATTATTAACATAATTCAAGGCTACTTCTTCAGCCACAATCTTATTCTTAACCAAATAAGCCAAAGATGTGTCCATTGTTACCATTCCCAAACCGGCACTGGTTTGGATTACATTATCCAGCATAAAAGTTTTACCTTCTCTGATTATATTTCTTACTGCCGAATTTACCATCAAAATTTCAAAAGCTGGTACTCTGCCTCCAGTAATTGCTGGCAACAAACGCTGAGAAATTACCCCAGTTAATACAGAAGCCAATTGAATTTTTACTTGTTCTTTTGACTCGTCAGAAAACACATCGATAATTCTATCAATTGTTTGAGATGCAGAATTAGTATGTAATACAGAAAACACTAAATGACCTGTCTCTGCGATGGTCAGTGCCGATTGAATCGACTCCAAGTCACGCATTTCACCCACAAACACCACGTTCGGATCTTGACGTAAACAAGACCGCAAGGCCATTTTGAAATCATTAGTATCACCACCTAATTCCCTTTGGGAAATGATGGACTTTTCTGCTTTAAGTACATATTCCACCGGATCTTCAATCGTCACAATATGAGCATTTTTTGTTTTGTTAATCTCATTAAGTATTGACGCGATAGTTGTTGATTTACCATGTCCTGTTGGACCAGTCACCAACACAAAACCTTGTTTATAATCAAAAAAAGTTTTCAACACTTCAGGTAAATGAAGTTCATCAAAAGAGGGGATTGCTTGAGAGATAATTCTCAAAGCACAAGCCATAGTGTCTTTCTGCCAATATACATTGGCTCTAAATCTCGCTTCGATAGCATCGAATGAAAAATCCAGCTCCCGGCTTTCGTCAACAAACTCCTTTTGTTTTTCAGTCAAAAGAGACAATATCATCTCGTCTGTTAATTTATCGTCTACCGTCGTCCAATTCGGAGCCGTCATTAACTCTCCATCTATCCTAATTTTTGGTGGTACTCCGTGCATCAAATGAATATCCGAAGCTTTATTAGCCAAAGCCAAAGTCAACAATTCTTGTAATTTTGTATGCATCTGCATTGTTTTTGTTTTACTAATTACTAATTTACTAATTAATATTGCGCCACTCTCACCACCTCGTCCATAGTAGTGACCCCTTCCAAAACTTTAACATAACCATCTTGCTTCATTGTTAACATTCCTTCTTCCATTGCTTGCTTTTGAATTTCCGAAGCAGCTGCTTTTTCAATAATTAATTTTGATATTTTTTCCGAAATAGGCATTACCTCGTAAATAGCAACTCTTCCCATATAACCAGTATTGTTGCATTTTTCACACCCGGTTATTTTAGGTAGCATTAATTTCTTACCTTCCTTTTTATATTTATCTTCAATCAACCCATATATTGGACCCAAAGTTGTTTTGATTTCTTTTTCCTCATCTGCAGTCATTTCTCGCTCGCCAATACAATCTTTACATACTCTTCTCAACACCCGCTGACCCACCACACAATTCAAAGAAGAAACCAACAAAAACGGTTCAGCTCCCATATCCAACAACCGCGGTGGCACACCAGATGCATCGTTTGTATGTAAAGTCGAAAACACTAAATGACCGGTTAAAGCTGCATTAATTGCTAAATCTGCTGTTTCTGCATCACGGACTTCTCCCACCATTATCACATTTGGATCTTGACGCAAAAAAGATCTTAAAGCTGAAGCAAAAGTTAAACCTGCTTGTACGTTTACTTGAACTTGATTTACTCCCTTCATTTGATATTCCACCGGATCTTCAATCGTCACCACATTTACTTTTGTTGTTGAAACTACATCAAGGACAGAATATAAAGTTGTTGTCTTACCCGAACCAGTCGGACCACAAACAATAATAATTCCGTGGGGTCTTTGAATTGAATTCATTAAATTCTTCAGTGCCAAACCTCTCAAACCCAAATCTGGTAATGTCGGTACTTTTTGGGACTTTTTTAGTAAACGCATCACCACCTTTTCACCATAAGTTGTTGGCAAAGTTGATACCCGCAAATCGACATCATTACCATCAGCTGAAAAGAAAAACCTTCCGTCTTGAGGAACTCTTTTTTCATCTATTTTTAGGTCGGATAGAATTTTAATTCTGGAAACTACTGCATCTTGAACATTCCTGGGCAATAAATATTTTTCCTGCAAAATGCCATCGATTCTATATCTAATTCTTACATTGTCTTCCTGCGGTTCTATATGAACATCAGATGCTCTGGATTTTATAGCATACTCTAAAATAGTAGAAACTATTTTAGCCACAGGCGCTTCAACTGCTACTTTTTCCTGGGCCTTCTTCATTTCCATCTCATCAGTTCGCCGCTCATCCAAAGCCTTGTTTACCTCAGACGTAATACTCTTCTCCCTAATATATTTCTCTTTAATAAAATTCTCTACCTGCTTTTGGGTTGACATTGAGGCATTTATCTTTAAGTTAGTTTTCTTTTCCAAAAACTCTAAAGTCTCCAGATCCAACGGATTCACCATCGTCACAAACAAAACTTTGGTTTTAGTATCCAATTTATACGGAACTATATTGTACTTCTGAGCCACACTCTCTGGCACCAAACTTAACGCTTCCGGAGAAAAAGCTGTATTTTCTAAATCAACAAAAGGAACTTTTAAAAATTTCGCCTTAGATTTAACTAAATCATCATCAGACACTAATCTCATTGATTTAATTATTTCTTCCTCTGGTTCACCGGTCTTCAATTGGCGTAAATTAATCTCTTCAAAAACATCATCTTTAATCAAACCTTCATCCTTCAAAACCTCTCGCAAATTTTTATAGGTTTTTGAGTTAAAATTATCCATAATACTACATCCATAGTACATTTTTTTAAACATCAAATCAATTAAAATGAATATCTTTCCTTCGACCTTAATCAGTTCTTCAAATCTGACCCTAATTGACCAAAAAATTAATCAAATCTGTGAATTTTTAAATAATCAAATTAGCAATAATAATCCGGATATTTTCATTATTAATCAACAAACCGGTTGGACTATAGAATTAGTCAGACAAATCAAAAATTTTATCTCCAAAAAACCTTTTAACCACACCAATAAAATTATCATTATCTACGAAGCCCACCAATTAAATACTGAATCTCAAAACGCCCTCCTCAAAACCCTCGAAGACCCCGGAGACAATAATTATCTAATCATTACCACTTCTAAACCAGCCAAACTCCTCCCGACAATTATTTCTCGTTGCCAAACTATAAAAATAAAAAATGAACTTAATCAGTGTCAAACCAAAGATTGTCTGGTTTTTTCTCACAATATTAAAAAGGATCTAGCTTTAAGCGAAACTCTATCTAAAGATAAAACCCAAGTCCTACCTCTCCTCGAAAATCAACTTCAAATTTACCACTCTCTAATAACAACTAATCCCTCAGCTCAAAATTCCAAAATAATTCAAAAGATTCTCAAAACCATTCAAATGATCGAATCCAACGTCGATCCCAAATCCGCCCTCGATTTTCTGTTTCTATCCTAACTGACAGGCTAGTTTATTTCCGCATTTTCCCCTTATCGTTTTGTTAAAAAATGATATAATTTCCCAGAGTATGTTTTCTCCCGTTTTCTCAATCAATAATCAAATCCTTAAAAACATCGGCACCATCGAGGCGGCCAAAGCTATTATTGATGAAGCCCCTTTAATTCCTGCCTACGAAAAACAATTTCAACAGGAAGCTATTGTTAGAACCGTTCATTATGGTACCCGTATCGAAGGTAACGATCTCACTTTTCAAGAAGTTGCCCGACTTGTTGAAGGTCATCAAGTTACTGCCGCCGAACGCGATATTCAGGAAGTCATCAACTACCGCAATGTTATGGCTTATCTCGAAGAACTCTGGTCTCTTTATGACGCTGGTATGCCACTCCCCGAAGAAAAGAAAGACATTAACGATAAACACCGACCATTTTTTTACAGTGAAACCATTGTTAAAAGAATTCACGAACTTACTACCGCTAAAATTATTCCCGAAGCTGAAGTTGGCAAATATCGTCATCAACAAGTAGTTTTAAAAAATACTCGTACCGGCGAAATTGCTCACCGACCACCTCCAGCTATCGAAGTTCCGTATCTTATGGCTGATCTTATTGACTGGCTCAACAGTTCTGAGTCTCAAGATATTCATCCGACTATCAAATCAGCAGTTTGTCAGTATATTTTAGTCGCCATTCACCCCTTTATCGAAGGTAACGGCCGTGTTTCTCGGGCTTTTGCTATGTTGCCCTTGTATGCCCAAGGTTACGACATTCGTCGTTTATTTTCTATGGAAGAGTATTTCGATCGCAACGCCGAAGATTATTACAACACCATTCAAAACACTCATATTTTATCTTCCGACATTTTTAAGCGCGACTTAACCAAATGGGTTGAATATTTTACTCAAGCCCTTTCTATTGAATTATCTCGAGTCAAAGAAAAAGTCCAATCGCTTTCCCGCGATATCAAACTCAAGCAAAAACTTGGCGGCAAACAAATTCATCTCACCGAAAGACAAATTAAGTTAGTCGAATATATGCAACAATTCGGCGGTCTTCGTATGCCTGATGCTCAACAACTTTTACCTATGGTTTCCGACGATACTATTTGGCGCGATCTCAAAAAACTGGTTGATAGTGGCGCCGTCGAAAAACGCGGTTCTACCAAAGGTGCCTACTATTGTTTAGTGAACATCTAGTCCTCTTATGATCACTCTCGATTCTCCTGAACTCAAAAATATTTCTCCCGAAAAACTTGGTGAACTGATGATTGAGGCCAAAAAAGCCTACTATAATACTGGCAAACCCATAATGGATGACCATACCTGGGATATTCTTGAAGACACTTTACGCAAAAAACTCCCTTACCATCGAATTTTTACCAAAGTCGGTAGTCATCATTTCAATACCGGTTTTGATAAAAAATCCCATTCTATGCCTATGGGTTCCCAGAATAAAATTAATCGCCTTGAGGATTTAATCCATTATTTCGAACTCAAAAAAATTCCCCAAAATACTGAATTTGTGGTTCAACCAAAATGTGATGGTATCTCTCTGGAAATTATTTATAAAAACGGTGAACTTGTCGAATCCATTACTCGCGGTGATGGTCATATCGGTGACGTTATTACTCAAAACATCGTTAAAATGAAAAAATGTGTCACCAAAATTAATGAAAATTTTTCCGGTGCCATCCGCTGTGAAATCGTCATGTTAAATGATGATTTTGAAAAACTTAACAAACTAACTCAAAAAAATACCCCTGCCCTGTCAAGGTCCATAGATACCCCGGAGAGGGTAGAAGGGGATGGGGAAGGGTTTTACAGCAATTCTCGCAATGCTGCTTCCGGTATTTCTCAACGTCTCGACGGTCAATATGCCGAGTTTTGTAGTTTATACGCTGTTGATATTTTTTCTCCCTCTTACAGCTTTTCCACCGAAACCGAAAAAATTAATTTTCTCAACCAACACGGTTTTACCACTGTCGATAATTTTTTATGTCAAAATTTTGACCAAATCGAAGAAATTTATCAACAGTTCCTCAACAAAAATAGAGGAGAATATCCATTTGAAATTGATGGTCTAGTTATTAAAATCAACGATCTTCAACTTCAACACCAACTTGGTTCCAAAAATAATCGCCCCAAAGGCCAAGTCGCCTACAAATTTCCATCGCGCTCCAGCCAAACCAGAATTATTAATATTGATTGGCAAGTCGGTCCTATGGGGACCATCACTCCTGTAGCCCAAGTTGATCCGATCGAAATTTCTGGTGCCATTATCACCTTTGCCTCATTAGCCAACTACGATCTTATAAAAGAAAAAAACATTAATATTGATGATATTGTCGAAATCCAACGTCGCGGTGACGTTATTCCTCATGTTGAACAAGTCATTACCAAGATCAATTCCGGCCACATTTCCGCTCCCATCAAATGCCCTTCTTGCCACACTCCGCTCATTCATGAAAATAAATTTTTAAAATGTCCCAACATTTCTAAGTGTTCTGCTCAAATCTTAGGCTCTCTCCGACTTTTTTGCGACACCCTCGAAATCAAAGGTATCTCCGACAAAACTATTGCTAAACTTTATCAATTAAATTTAATTAAATTACCTGGCGATTTCTATCGTCTCCAAGTTTCCGACTTTGAAAACATTGCTGGTTTAGGTAATAAATCTGGCAGCAATATCGTCCGTGAAATTCAAGCCAAGAAAACTCTCACTCTCAAGCAAATCTTAGACGCCGCCATTATCCCTAACTTCAGTTCTCAAAGAATTATTCAAATTATTAACGCTGGTTTTGATACTCCCGAAAAAATTCTCAGCCTCACTGTTTCTCAACTTGAAGCCCTACCCGGCATCAAAATTACTTTAGCGGAAAAAATTTATCAAGGTATCCAATCCCGCCGTGATTTTATTCAATCTATATTGAACAATGTCACTATTCACCAATCTAAAATCTTAAATCATGAATCTAAAATTTTTGGAAAAAATTTTGCCATTACCGGCACCCTTTCTATACCCAGAAAATCTTTAGAGGAAAAAATTATTTCCCTCGGCGGCAAACTAGCCTCATCTGTTACTTCCAATACTGATTACTTAATTACCAATGAAATAGAATCTGATTCATCCAAGTTCGTTAATGCCAAAAAATTCGGCACCCAAATTATTTCTGAAGTCGAGTTTAGTCAATTAGCAGAATAACAGTTCGACTGCTAACAAATAGACGAAAATTTATTTTCCCTATCTTTAGGTATATTTATATATCAAAATACATCACCACCTCAATGTTAAAATACTCTTATGAAACTAATCTTCGGTCTTGGTAATCCTGACAAAAAATATCAAAACACTCGGCACAATTTAGGCCAAAAAATTATTACTCAATATCTCGAAACCCAAAAGAATTGTCGTCTCAAAGATAACGACCGGCTTTGTGCTAAGACCTGTGAAACTGGGCAGGGGAGTACTAAAACAATTTTTGTCATTTCTAGTGAATATATGAATCATTCCGGTATCACCGCCCAAAAAATTTCTCATTTCTTTAAAATCGAACCGTCTAATGTTTACATCATCCACGATGATCTTGATTTAGAAGTAGGGGATTATCGCATCCAGTTTGACCGAGGTCCCGCTGGCCACAATGGCATAAAATCCATTATTGAAAATTTAAACACTCAAGCGTTTAATCGAATCCGTATTGGCATTGGCAAACCTCAAGATAATATTCCTATTGAAGAATATGTTCTCCAACCTTTTTCAAAAGAAGAATTAGATATAATAAACACCATCACCCCAAAAATTTTTGAAGAAATTAACAACATTCTTAATTCTTGAATTTTTCATAATTAGTAATTTGTAATTAATAATTAGTAATTAAATATTTTTGGGCTCATAGTTAAACGGTATAACGCGTCATTCGCATTGACGTATTCTGGGTTCAATTCCCAGTGGGTCCACCAAATCTATGGTTAAACTTCTAAAATCAATTACTAAATCAATTAAACACGGTCTTAAAAATGATCCGGAAATAAACAAGTTTCGTATTAGACATCCTAAGCTTTGTCATTTTTTTAAAAAAAGATTTACCACTGACGAAAAATATGGCGCTTATCTCACAATTGGAATTGTTTTTACTCTAATATTTATTTACATTTTTTTTGGCATCCTTCAAGATTACATCGGTCAAGAAAGGCTCATTCAGTTCGATCTTCGGGTCATTAACCTTTTTGCCGCCCTTCGCCATCACAACCTCAACCAACAAATGCTTTTTATTACTTATCTGGCCAAAGGTGAAATTATTACTATTGGTATGTTGGTCTTCTGTACTATTTTTTATCTCCACAAAAATTGGCGGTTTCTCTACACCTTACTAATTTCCGTCATTGGTGGCGAATTTTTTGTTTGGCTTATCAAAAATACTATTGATCGACCTCGACCCCCCTTAATCAGTGCCTTAGTCACCGAATCCAGTTATAGTTTTCCCAGCGGTCATACTTTTGTTGCCATTGCTTTTTATGGCCTTCTTTCTTATTTTGTGATTCAATCAGAAAAAAATAAATCTCTTAAAATCATCAGCTTTATTACCAGTTTCTTACTAATTATTCTTATCGGTATTTCCCGGGTTTATCTGGGTGCTCATTGGCCTTCCGACGTTTTTGCTAGTTTAGCTGTCGGCGCTGCTTGGTTGAGTATTTTAGTCACCTCACTAAAAATCAAAAAGAAATTTAACCCCTTACCGGATATAAAAATCCATTGGTCCAAAAAAAGAACCAATCTTTTTATTACTTTTTTAATTTCTATTTGGATTATTTTTATCATTTCTTTTTTTATCACCCACCCAATTAAACCTATAAATATTAATCAAACTTCTAAAATTACCATTCAGACAAACCAAATCACCAACAAACTTTTCGAAAAATTACCTAAAATTAGTGAAAGCATTACTTCGCTCCC
>JAHBAQ020000092.1 GCA_018500045.2 Candidatus Shapirobacteria bacterium
ACTGGTGATACATTAGGTCAAAGTAATTCGATGTCTCCAGAAGATGTGTTGCAAAGAAAAATTAGAGAGCTTGAGGATGCTGAGGTTAAAAAACCACAAAAGTTTGAAGGACAAATTAAAATTGAACCTCAACAAAAAGAACAACCACTAAGGTTTGTGCCACCAAAAACAGAAATAATTAGCCAAGAGCCGAAACAAAAACCGGTTTTTATTAAAAATGAAGAAGTAAAGGTACCTCAACCGCCACAATTGGCCAAAAAACCACAACCAATTTTTGATTCGACAAAACAGAGTGAGAAACCAGAAGAAAAGCAGAAAATGGATTACGATGATTTATTTGGTAACGGAATTGTTTAAGAGACATTATTTGAAACATGGTTGATATAATTATTTTATGGCTGACAGGGCAACACTTACAAATGATGATTTAGAACAAATTTCTCAGGCCAGTGAGCAGGTTTTAAAAAAAGTCAAAGAAAAACAAGAGAAACTACTAGCTAAAGGTAAGGTAGTTAGTATAGATGAATTTAGAGACCGAGGACAAACAACTAAAGGGAATGTAGTGAGTTTAAGTGATTACAAAAAAAAGAAAGAATCGTGGATAGATAGTGAAATTGGTGATTATTGCAGAGTAAAGACGGAAGAATTTGATGGTGATAGTGGTTTTGAAGATGCTTTAAGGTCAAAAGTAAAAGAAATGATCATCAGTGATGAACTAAAGACTGACAAAGATCAGATAAAAGAAGTGGCTGCAGTACTAGCAGAAAAGTCTCCGGATATTAGTGGTACGGCGACTGAAGTTGAGGCTAAAAAAATAGTATTAGAAGCAAATAAATTACAGGAAACTCATATTGATGAGGTAAGAGAAATTAGAAAAGAAAATTTTACTAGGGATTTTGTCGAAGAAGTAAAGAGAATGAATCCAGAGATAACTGATGATCAATTGGATTTAGTCAGACAAGAGGCTGATTTGATCAACCAGGTTTATGATGGAGGAATTGAAAAATGGAAAAATGAAGCGTTAGAGACTAACCCTAACATACCAATAGGTAAGATGGTTAACTCTTGGAATGATGTACAGGGAATAATTGGTTTATTTAAAAAAACACCTGAAGATTTTAAAAAGATTCAAACTTCATATGAACAAATTAGGGAGGGTTTGGGAGGATTAAACTTACCTTTTGAAAAATTACCTAAACTTGGGTCGTTTGAGCGAATAATGAATTCGCTATATAACACTAAGATGGGTGAGGTTTTCCAGTTAGTTCAGGGTGGCGGGTGGATGCAAAAAGTAGATAGATTAACCGGAGGTTGGTTAAATAAAACAATTATTGAAACTTCAGGGAAATTTATCTCAAAAATAGGAAACCAAGCAGCTAGAGAATTTATTCAAAATTCGGTGGGTATTTTAGCTAAGGAAGGATTTAATAATGGATTAAGAACTATTTTGAGTGGAGTGTTAAAGGGAGGAGTTAAAGCGGCAGGACAAGCAGCAGCATCAGGAGCGGCGGCTTCTGGAGCAGCGGCAGCTTCAGCTTCGGTTCCAGTGGTAGGTTGGGTTGTAGCTGGAGCTTTTTTTGCTTTTGAATATTTACTAAAACCACTCTTTAATAAACTAAAGGGATTGTTTAAAAGTCTAGGATTGGAGTTGGGAATAAAAAAATTTTTTCAAGATACTTTTGGAAAAATTTTAGGAGGATTACTTAATTTTGTCTTTAAAACAATGGCGGTACTGGTGGGAATACCTCTTTTACTGGTGGGTGGTTCGGCGACAACAATACTGGCGCCAGTAATAATTGGTGTTTTTGTTTTTCTTTTTGGCTATCAGATGATGCAAAACAATTTGGTTTCGACAATAGTTCCACCTGTTGAAAAACCACTGACATCTGAAGAAACTGGGAATGAAAGTATAACTGGAGCAAGTTGTGCCGGAGGGGTATTGAATTTAAGTAATATGTACGAGCCGATTGATATGTCAAAAGTAAAAACAAGACTGTATAAGTCTGAATACAGTTTTCAGAATAATGGAAATATTAATTTTAGTTGTATAAACGGTTTATTGCCGGAAAAATTGACACACAAAAGATCA
Source organism: Candidatus Shapirobacteria bacterium (assembly GCA_018500045.2). Classification (GTDB taxonomy): domain Bacteria; phylum Patescibacteriota; class Microgenomatia; order UBA12405; family UBA12405; genus WARW01. The sequence continues at coordinate 2,090 of JAHBAQ020000092.1, forward strand.
GATATTATGAAGGCAGCATATGCTTTATTGGGGGTACCATACTGGATGGGTGGAGGTCACGGAACAATAGCCTCGGGGGTAAGTTCTGACTGGGGTAAAAAAGTATCAGCTCCTGGCAGCGGTTGGAATACAGGCAGGAGATATCACGGTTTGGATTGTTCAGGTTTTGTTAGATGGGTTTATATGTATGTGACAGGGACTAATGTAGGTGGTTTGTCGGCTGATATTTACGGTAAGTCACAAAAAATTTCAAAATCTGAACTTAAACCTGGAGATATAGGATTTTTGTATGGTAATGCTTCAAATCATATTGGAATGTTTTTTGGTAAAGGAACTAATGGAAAATATTATTTTATACATGATGCTGGAAGAAGTTCTGGAGTGGGCCCACAAGGTTTGGGAGGAGTTTATATTTCGGCGGCTAATTTTACTCACTTTGGAAGAATTAAGGTTAACTTAATTGACTAAAAGAATTGAATTAATATAAGAAAAATGATTAACTTTTGAGTGATGACTTTATTTGACGGACAAAAAAAGACACTACTCCAGGTGTTGATAGGAATGGGGGCGGTGATGCTGTTTTTGTTTTGGGTTATTAATTTTATTTCTCATCCTCAAGATCCAAGATCTCAAGCTACAGACACCAGTACTTCCAAATTAAGTTTCAAGTTAGCCTTTAAAGGAGTTAAGCCATCATACAACTGTATTAATTCATTAAACAAAG
>JAHBAQ020000097.1 GCA_018500045.2 Candidatus Shapirobacteria bacterium
AATATTCCTACTGGCGGTACCAGTTCCCTGAAAAGATCCAAGACAAAAACTACCAGTACTACTACAATCAGAACCAGCAAAGGCAATCCAGGTGTAACGGATGAGGGCTGTTTGACCGCTGCTAGTCAATGTAAAACCATCATTATCGAGACTAATAAAACCAGCAGTATTGTCAGCAGTAGACATAAAGTAGGCAGTAGTATTGTGAGCCATCGCATTAGTCTTTAAGAGGGTGGCGGTATTGTTAGTATCAGACTTAATAATGACCATTTCTGGAGCAAAACCCAAACCAGTGATAGATTTATAGCTACCATTACCCATAAAGTAACCAGTTTGGATTTTGAAAGTAATATCATCGACAGCAATCTGCCAGCGTCGTGGTTCCTGATATTTAATAAAAGAGTTAGAACTTAAAGTTAATGGACCAATAAATAAAAGATCCGGACTAATTTCCGGAGCTTTATATTTGTAGTTTAAAGTAATTATTTCACCTTTTTTTAGAGAAACACTCCAAGTGAGGATTTTTCTATTTCCTTCTGTTTTAGTGTCAGCTTTGCTATCGGTGATAGTAAAGGATGATGGAACTTCTTCTGAAATATTACCTTCAAAATCTTTATTGGCGGTTATAGTTAAACTAACAGGATAAATATTGGCCGGGTAAATACGGGTAGCCGTAGTTCTTTCTATAGAATATGATGGATTATCTTTGACTGTAAAAAAATCTTTAATAGTATGTTGACCATTTTTGGTTTTGGCGGTTAAAGATATCTGATATCTGCCTTTTTGTGTTAGAGATAAAAACGACTGATAGTCTGGCCCAAGGTTAAAGGATTGATTACGACATTCAGGACTGACAATAATTTCGCCGTTTTGACGGGAAAGAATTTTTGTCGAACCATCTGGAAAAATAATTTCCAAGTCGAGTTCAGCGTTACATAACACTGAACCTTCTTCATCAAGAACGGCCAAAGAAAAATCGGCGGTTTCCCCAACAGAATAAACTGATTTGTTGGGATTTATGGCTAAAACTCCCCAAGAAAAATCCTGTTTGAGATCGACAGTATTATTTTGGTGAATAATTGGTATTTTGCTTTGACTGAAATTGGAAAAAATAGAAGCAGAAACTGGTTTAATAGAAAAACTAATAGGAATAAGGAAGAAAAATAAAATTAAAAATTTATTTTTTTGATGATAAAGATATCTTTTGAGACGTCGAGGAATTTTGATCTTTGTTTTGAATAGGTTATAAAGATATTTTTTGGCAGGGTGAATAAATTCAATAAAACCTTTGAGAGTTTTGAAAATATTTTTTGACAAAGTGGATACATGATGGGATATTTTTTGCCAGTGTGGTATGAGTTTTTCCAAATTAAAAGGCAAGTCACAAAAACTAAAACTATATAAAACAAAAGAGAATGATGCCATTAAAAAGACAAAAAGGATTTTTAGGACAGTTTTTGAACTAGTTTGGTGTTTGTCTGGTATTTGAAAAGTCTCTGTTTGATCGATAGGGTTGGAACCGGTCTGAATAGTATTAATATCAGTTGGTGATGTTTCAGAACCAATTGAACCAGACGAAATAATACTAGTGATAGCAGAGGTAGTAGCAATAGTTTTACTAAATTTTTTAAGATCAATAGTGGGAACAGGATTAGTTGGAAAACTGGTAGCAGTGGGAGTAATTTTGTTTTCAGAGGGAGTAGATGGATTGTTGGGTGAAATATTGGTGGTAGTGGCGACAGAATTTGGCGAATATATTGGAGTGGGGGTAAATGGAGAAACAACAGAAATAACATAAGGTGCTGGGGTGGAAAATGTTTGATTCTCTGAATCAGAGATATTGATTAATAAGTTAAAACAATAATCACTGTAGGAACTACAATAATCCTGACTTATGGGGATATAGGCCAAACCTTCGACACGAGCGTATCCAGAATAGTCGGTAGTAAAAGTCGGCATATTAGCCCAATCATCACTATTTGATAAATAATTTTCGCTTTCGAGATTGTATGTTTGAATAGAGTTATTATGATCAGCGGTACCGCCAAAAAATTTGTAACGATATTGAGTATCGGGCGTAGCTTGGGTAATGTCGAAAGTTACCGGGAAAGATGTGCCAATAATAACGTTATTAAAGTCAAATCCGGCAATATTGACTTGGATAGCAAAAGTAGGTTTAGGGAAAAGACATAAAATCAAGCTAAATAATAAAACTAATTTTTTCATTTTTTATATACCAAAAACTGAACACTAGAGGTGCCCTAATTCATTATATTATGGATAGTTTTATTAGTCAGTTGGTCAGTTTTTCTTGGAGTTGTTGTACTTGCGGCCGGTGAGGGCTTTGGAAAGAGTTTCGCGGTAAGCAATTTTGGGGAGCGAATCTTTATTGTCTTCGAGATATTTTAGAACTTCATCTTTGTGAAAAGAAACTAAAGACCGTAAGATCCAAGAAACGGCTTTGGTGATTAAGATATCCTTCTCCCCTTTTAGATGTTCAGTGTTGGCAAATGCTAGTTGGGATAAACGCGGATCATCCGATTGGCGAAGGGATTTAGTCAATAAAACTAAACTGGCTCGACGTTTGTTAATATTGGAACTTTGATTGAATTCTTTTAAGATTTTTTGCCAATTAGACCAGTTGGAAAGTAAAATATCGGCAGTATAATTTGACTGGCAAAGGACATCATTTTCTGCCCAACCGTGGGTATAATTTAACCATAAATCAAGATTTTTTGGATCAAAATTTTTGAGAGTGGCGGGTGAAAGAGATAAAATCATAGGGCCAATTACAATTTCAGTATAACTAGTACTGTGTTGGTAAAGAGAATTTAAAAGTTGAATAATTTCGTCGGAATTTAATTGATTTTCTTTAAAAATTTTTTTGGCCAGATCAACAATTTGTTTGGTAGTAAAACCGTGGTAAGGTTTGTCGGTACCAATATATCTTTGACCAAAACTAATATTTTCAGGAGTGGAATTAGATTTAATTTGGGAAATTTCTTTAATTATTTTTTGATGAATTGGATTAGTGATCATTTTTTGAGACTGGCGGTGACCAATAAACGCTTGAGAGTAGTGCCGGGTGGCCAACAAGTCATCAGAGTTAGTTGATGTTGACCAAAATTACTATTTAAGTAACTCGTTTCTTGAGAATTGATGGTTTTGATTTGGTCGACTGAATAAGTATATTTTTGGTTTTGATAATAAACAAAAATTTCGTCACCAGAGGTAAGTTTGTTTAATAAATAAAAAACACCATTGTATTGATTGGCCTGATACCAATTGCCGGCGGAGTGAGCAAAAATAAAAACATTGCCGGATTTATCGGGAGTATCGGAAGTGGAGGCGTGAGCTACTCCCTGAGTGAGAGCTTGTTGATAGACCTGAGAATTAAAGGGATCGATATTTTTGACAACTTTAGTATTGGCACCGATTTTGGGAATAATGATGGAAAAATCAGTGTTAACCGGAGTAATTTCAATATCTTTTTTTGGTGGACTGATTTGGTATTTAATCTCCGAAGTAATGACCGGAGCAAAAGTCTTAAGAGGAATAATTAGGGAGACTAAAATTAAACCAATACCAATAAGTACTGACCAAGAAAAGTTTTTTTTATTTTCTGCGGAAAGTTTTTTTACCTTGCCTGATTTTTTTGAAGGCATAGATTATTATAGCCAAGAGACCGACAGCAATGATACTGGAAAGAATTTTGTGGTTGGTAATAAGATTACCAAGTTGAGTTTGGCTACCTAAAATTTGTCCACTAGATTGATCTTGATTACCAGTTTCTTGATTTTCTCCTGATTGATTTTGGTCATTATCTGATTCTCCGGGAATATTACTGCCAGCAACCGGGATGGCTCCTTGGGATGGAGTACCAGTGACGGAAGTTTGGTTATAGATAGTCTTGACAGTAATAGTATCGCCAATAATATCGGAACCATTGCCGGCATTGTCAAAAGCTCGGAGAGCATAGTAATAAGTCTTAGAACAATCAGGAACACTATTGTTAATGTCGGTTTCTTGAGTAGAACCAATATTAATAGAGTGAACTAAAGAATCGTTGTTGGCGGTAAAGGCAGAGTCAGTAGAACGGTAAAGTTCAACTTTGACAGTGCGGCCTTCGTCATTAGCGGTGCGGAAATGAATTTTGAAATCGCAATTGCCATTAAGACTTTCCTTACGATAATCAGTAGGAGTACCTGGGGCAATATCTTTGTAATCAATACTAACAGTGTTACTAGAAACACCATTGGCTTCGACTTTGAATTGATAGGAACCGACTCGATCGATAGCCGAGAGAGTATTGCATTGAGAAGCATTACCACCAGCAGATAAAACAATATCGGAACCGTATTGACTAAAATCAGAATCAATAGGACCTTTTTTGAGACATTTGGCGGTAATAGCATTGCTATTAAGATCTAATGCCACAAATTTCAAGTGGAGGTCTTTGATATTGGTGGGAGTTTTTGGTTGTTCTAAACGAACTGAAAGGCTGGATTCAGCAAAAACTATTTGATCGGAAACTAAAAATAGAAATAATGGCAGAATGAAAATGGAAAATATCTTTTTAGCCATAGATTTGGTTATTTTATCACGTTTAATTAAAATTAATCCTAAAGACCCAATAATTGAGCTGATAATTAACCATAAAGTGGAAGCTCCGGTAGCGGGCATTTCGGTGGAAGCACCCAAAACCTGACCATTGATGGTTTCGGTTTTTTCGACTCCAGCAGAAATAGAATTTTGCTGATTACGATTGACAGTAACATCGGTACCGACATAATTAGTGTCGATATAACCTTCACTGGTAGCAGCGGCTAAAAGACTTTTGGCAGAATCATAACCGTAAACAGCTGAGGCGTAAGCAAGGTCAGCATATTTGCCGGCTTGTTGGTCGGAAGAAATGTCGGCAGTGTAAACTAATTCTATTTCTTGTCCGGGTTTGATTTCTCCAAGTGAAGAAAGGTCCCAAAGACCTGGTGAATGATATTGAGGTTCTGGAATATTTTTAAGAACACCATCTAAATAAACTCGATAAGAACTGACCTGATACTTAAAACCATCGCTTAAAAGATCGGTGACTTTAAGATTATTAATACTGTTGTCGGAAACACTTAACGTAATTTTGTATTCTACGGAATTGCCAGGAGATAATTCACTACCACCAGTGTTGTTGGACTTGGAAATGTTGAGTTTTGGATCAGATTTTTGATTACCAAAATTAACATCTTTTTCATCCTCACCAGGGCTAATGGTTATGTCACGACAAGTACCACCATTAGTATTGTGCCAGCCATCGGATCGACGTTCATCTTCACAAATACGATATTTACCTGGAGTTAATTGGTCGAAACGATAATTACCGTTACGATCAGTAGTTATGGTTGATTCAATTGAACCATCGGCACCTTTGTCTAAAGTAATTGTCCAACCGGCAATAGTAGGTTCAGTGTATTCACAGTGATTATCATCGTGGCATTTATCGTCGTGACGGAAATCTCTTTGATGACAATCTCTGTCGCGGGAACCGTTACCGTTGATATCTTCCCATTTGTAACCAGAGATAGAACCATATTGATAATTGCCAAAATTAATTTCATCGGTATCACCAGAAGTTAAATTAGTAGTTTGGCAGAGAGGAGTGGAGTTAGTCCAGCCATTTTGCATTTGTTCACAAATAGTGTAAATACCGGGAGTTAAGTTTTTAAAATCATAACTACCATCGTGGTCAGTGTATTCATACGTTTCTCCCCAGTTGTATTTTTGGTCACCATTTTCGTCAATAAATATTTTCCAATCATCAAGAGTTGGCTCGGAGTATTCCTTATGACCATAATGGAATCTATAGTCACGTTCACCATCGGCATCTTGATCATAAAATTTAATGCCTTCGATTTTACCCAATTTGTAGTTGCCAAAATTAACAATTAAATTGGTCTGATAAGTGACGGTAACGTTTTGACAGACACTCATAACACTGCCCCAACCAGTGGGCATTTCTTCTTTTACAGAATAATTACCGGTGGTTAAGTTATCAAATTTAGCATCGCCTAAACTATTAGTATCGAGATCGCTTTTGTAATTTCGTGAATCACAATTGTTACCGGTATATAAATTCATATCCCAACCTCTGAGGTTATCTTCGCCACGGTCTTGAACACCGTTTTGATTATCGTCTTGAAATTTGTGGACAGTAATACTGCCGGTTTTTCGGGTATTAGTAATAGTACAAGTTTTGACATCTCCAGGAAGTAAGGTTATTTGGCCATTGTCGCAACCAGTACTGTAAGTAACAGCATAATCATTAAGATTATTGTTTTTGGCGGTTTCACTAAAGGTGGCAGTACCAGCGTTAACAGTAATAAAACCGGTTGAACCATTATCACCGATATCGGTGGCATATTCTGTGTTGTTTATTTTAAGACTGAAACGATCTGAATTATTGCCGACAACTTTTTTGACTACTTTGAGTTGTGGAGCAATATCATCATTAGTAATGGTACAAGTTTTGGTTTTACCTAAATCACTGTTGGTGATAGTACCAGCACATTCGCTACTGAGAGTTTTTTGATAACCAGAATCAGTAATTTCATCAACTGAATAAGCACCGGTTTCGAGAGTTAAAGTAGTACCAGTACTGCTACCAGCAAATGAAGTTTGAGAAATTTTATTACCACTGGCGGTGATAGTAAAATTAGCGGCAGTTTTGGCTCCACCATTATCATTTTTGACCTCTTTGATAACAACGAGAGTGGCAGTTTTTGGATTTTGACAATTATTATTTAAGATTTTTTGACTATCTTCATCCCAATTTTTACCAGAATATGTGTAAGTTTTATAATCTGATGATTTCCAAGTAGGGCCAAATTTTTTGTGACAAGGTTTGGATGAGTTATAGGAGCCAAAATCAGAAACTAAAGTTGGGCATAATTGATAATCAAATTTTGGAATAATATCATCATCGTGATCGTCGTGGCCAGAATTTTTGATTATCGAATCATCATCAACAGTTTCTTCATTGTAAGGATTAGTTGAACTACTGGTGGCATGACAAATTGTCACTTTGTGAGAACTAGTTGGTTCTGTTGGATTAACCACTACATTACCATTATTGTCGTACATATAGACGATATAAATAGTGAAATGGTTGATGTCTTTACCAATAACTTTATCTGTTTGTTGTTCGGTTTCGGAAATTGATTTTATTTCATTATCTAAAACACCGAGTTTGGCGGCATCAATGGATTTTTCGATATAAGCAATGCCAGCGTTAGTGTCGGAAGTTTTTGGTAAAGTGATATCGTATTTAAAAATACCATCGACCATACCAGTAGTAATATCATAGGCATATTCGCCTATATTACTGGTATCTTGGGGTAAATTTAAGTCACTGGTTTTAACTCTTTTGATTTTTAGAGTTGATAATAACGATTCGTTAGTAGGAAGACATTTAAAGGTAACGGTAACACTATTTTCTTGAGGGAAAATATATTTGACACCTAGTTTAACTTTTTCTTTGGTTTCATAAATATCCTTTTCTGGGTCATAATTCCAATCGATAGCCAAACTGTCGGTGATAGTTTCACTACTAGTTAAGCAAACTTCTTTGATAACTGGGTCAACTGGTTTTTCTGGTGCTGGAGTTGGAGTGGTGGTGGGGGTTTCAGATGGCGAATTGTTTTGATTGGAATTGTCGGAAGGTTGATTAGAATTTTGGGGATTATTATTTTCGGTTGGAGAAACTTCGGCAGTTGGAGTAGCCTCTGGGCTAACGGTTGGCTCGGTAGTTATGGTTGGTTCAATAGTTGGG
>JAHBAQ020000085.1 GCA_018500045.2 Candidatus Shapirobacteria bacterium
AAACCAAAAATTTCCTTACAATTCCTTTTTCGGCGGGGGGTGTGGGGGGAGCCGACAAAAATGGAAAGGAAAATTTTTGGTTTTGGTTCCGACGCTTCACTCCTCCAGAAAGGACTCGTATGTATATTTTAGCATTGTGGCGATATTTTGTCCGTCCTTTCCTACGTCATTCGCGTCGGTGCGAGGCGCTCCCCGTATTCGCGTTTTGTGGTAGCTTGAGAGTCCGCTCACACTTCGCAACCACCTCGCATAGGTCGTTCGCATTCGCTCACGATGCCTGCTCGGTGTTGCTTCGTGTTCGCTCTGTGGCTTCGTTCGAGCCTGTGATAACTCTAAAAAGCGGATTGTGCTGAGGCGCAAGCAAATCTATATGTGCTTGCCCCGCCCGCCCAGTGCGCGCACAGAAAACCACCCGCTAACGCGAGTGGCTCCCTCTAGACTTGATTCCAATATATCCAACCTGTTCCTTGTCCATGTAGCTCAACTTTCATATTTCCATGTTCATCAGTTCTAAATATCTTCTGCCCGTTATTAGCTCCGTAGCAATGATTTTCATAATGAGTAAGAGCATCATCGTCGGGATGTCCATGAGGATTTGTGGGACTCACAGAAATTATTGCAATTGCAGGATTTATTGAAGCTAGGTGGTGCGTATAATCCTCGTCATTTTCTCGGTCTTCATTAAAAAACGAAAATGACCCGTGATGGCTTGCATATAACACCAAGCTTCTTACAGCTTGACCTAATTCGGGAATAATATAATCACGCCATGTGCTTGCGCTCGTGTCTCCCGCTAGTAAAAGTGATGAGCCGTTGTAATCAATATGAAGCACGATACTTTGTGAGTTTGGATCATCTAAACCTTCACGCTTTCCATTTATGATCTTTACACTAGGATGTACAGTCCAATGTCTATTAGGTGCAACTTCCTCTGTGTATGACACACCTCTTCTGAAATCCATATATTCTGCATATTCTGGAGTTTCCGTATTCGCACTTACTCCTGAATCCCACAGTGCTCCAATTGGGTACTTAGCGTGAAGTTTTTTAATTCCACGCATGTGATCAGCATCACGGTGCGAATTAACGAAAACATCGATTGAATTTTTCGGCATTATCTTTGCTAAGTATGCAAAAATGGCACTCTCGTTTTCGTTCGTTATATTGCAATCGTATGCAAGAATTTTTCCGTCTGGAAAAATTCCGATTGCCATATTTCCTTGTCCAACATTGAGAAAATGAAATGTGGTCATAATTATTTTTTGGCGTGAGTTATTCTATTAAAGATATACATAGTCTGTTTTCTGTACGAGTACAAAAACATGAAAAGCAATAGGACGATTAAGATACAAATATTCCACTTTTGAAGAGCGGGGTACAATTGCTGTATGAAAAAATAAATCTTGACCAACAAAAGAAGTGCGAACAATGCGGTAAAGGTTCGATACATATTGTTTGCCTCTGAAAAAATTTCTATTTTTGGGTCATTTTTTGAAGCAACAATAAAGTCCTCATATTTACTAAACTGTAAAAAATGAATTTTCTTTAGGAGTGGTTCGATTGTAAGTGAACCAAGGCGACTAACCACCAACCCAATGAAGTAGTAAAGAAATATATCTAAGACTACGTCCCCTTGAGCGAGATCAATGTATAGAAAGTATTTTGCAAATACCGTGAATAAAACCCCTGGGAGTAGGTAATTAAATAGGTTATATGTTGAAATTTTTTCTATAAGTTTGTCCATGTTTGTTAAAAGTGTGGATAATTTAGATTTGTAGATTTTCTAAATCTTTTCTATAATACTACTATGGCAAAAATAAAGCAACAAGAAGTCTTGGACTTCGTTCAGAAATACACCTCCAAAAACAAATTTGCCCCTTCTTTGGAAGAGATAAAGGGGCACTTTAAGTTTGCCTCTGTTTCCACGGCACACTATCACATTAAAAAACTGGAAGATGCTGGTCTTTTAAGAAAGCAAGAGAATAAAGCAAGAGCTATAAATTTTGATATTGAACAAAAAATGATTCAGATTCCGATATTGGGAGCAATTGCCGCAGGTAGCCCGATTGAAGCAATAGAAGATCGGCAAGAAACTATTGCAATCGCGCAATCGGCAATTTCGGGATTCAAATCAAATGACGTGTATGCCCTTCGTGTACAAGGGCAAAGCATGATTGAAGAAGGAATTGATAATGGTGACATTGTTATTATTTTGAACCAACATAGTCCTAATAATGGAGATAAGGTTGTAGCCCTCATAAATAATGAGGAAGTAACTTTGAAAAAATTCTTCAGAGAAAAAGATAAAATAAGACTGCAACCAGCAAACTCAACAATGAATCCGATCTTTGTAGAACCCGACGAGTTAACGATTCAAGGAAAAGTCTTGATGACCGTAAAAACTGCCGAAAGAATCAAGCCAACTCCACTAATTAAAAACCCGCTACCACGCAAGAGTCTCTCATTTGGGGAACCGAATACACTCTTTGAGCTTGAGAAGCCTCCAAAATTTCCATCGACACGATTTCAAGGAAGCAAAACAAAACTTCTAAATCAAATTTGGGAGCATATCAAGGATATAGAGTTTGATTCAGCAATAGACTTGTTTGGAGGCACAGGTTCCGTTGGTTATATGCTCAAAAGTAAAGGTAAACAGGTTTTTTATAACGACTTTTTGAAAAGTAATTATTTAGCGGGACTTGCTCTTATTGAAAATTCAAAAGAAACCCTGGATGAAAATGATATAGATTTCGTCTTATCGGTACACAGTAATATCGACTATCCTGATTTTATTCAGAAAACATTTGAAGATACATACTTTACCGATCAAGAAAATAAATGGTTAGATATTGTTTCAACAAACATTAGGCAAATGAAAAACAAGTATAAGCAAGCACTTGCTTATTATGCTTTGTTCCAGTCGTGTATTATCAAACGACCATATAATTTATTTCACAGAAAGAATCTCTATGTTCGTTTTGCAAACGTAGAAAGAAGTTTTGGAAATAAAATTACATGGGATAAGCCGTTTGAGGAGCATTTTATAAATTTTGTAAAAGAAGCAAATGAAGCTGTCTTTGATAATAACAAAAAAAATAAGGCGCTGAACTATGATGCGATGCTTTTGGATACAAAAGCAGATCTTGTATACATAGACACTCCTTATATTTCAAGCAAAGGTTCTGCTGTTGATTATTTAGATTTTTATCATTTTCTTGAGGGTATAAGTGATTACACGAATTGGTACAGTAAAGTTGATTATAAAAGCAAGCACCGGAAATTTAAGTCCGAAAAATCAATTTGGGCAGATAAAAAAAGAATTACACAAGCTTTTGATGACCTTTTTAGAAAATATAAAGATTCGATATTAGTCGTTTCCTATAGATCTGACGGTATACCCACTCCAGAAGAATTGATAAAAATTCTCAAAAAATACAAAAAGGATGTAAAAGAAGTTTTTAGAAGCGATTATAAATACGCTTTGAGTAAAAATGGTGAATCAAAAGAAATCCTTATTGTTGCAAAATAAACACTACTTTTTCTTTTTCTTCCACTCTAAATATTCCGCGATATTATGATATGGCTGTTCTTTCCCCATATCTTTGGCGATTTTTAGTTGCAAGAAGTTTCTCCAATAGTCCTCAAAAACTTTTTCTCCGTGTTTTGCAAACACGCCAGTTCCGTTTCGCAATGTCTCAATATCAGAAGATGAACCAATATTTGCAGTATTACCACTTCCTGGTCTATCAGCGGAAAGTTTATACTTTTCCTGAACAATGATTTCAATATCTTTAATAACTGGTTTTATTTCATCGATTTTTGTTAAGGGAACAATTTCTCCGTCTTTATCTTCTTCTCTTGTATAAATAAAGCCGAGAACTAAATGTTCCGAATATTCGTGGTAAGGGAACATGATGTTCTTTGTTGGGTTTCTTAAATACCCAGTGTACGATCCGAGAGTAAATCCAGCGACACGATCCTTAGTTTTTCTGTAAGTACTTTTAATATCAAGGGCAACTTTTTCTTCTGTTGGTAAAACTAGAGTAAGGTCTGGATAAACAGTTTGTCGATCAGATTGGATAACTTTGATTTTGTACTTCTCCGCAATATCTAAAATAATTGGTGTTGTTACAAGTTCAAATACTTTAGAAATAAGTTTAGTGTCGCTATTGATTGTATAAATACGATTTTGAGAATCAATGACACCTTTAATATCCCACCCTAATCCGATAAGAGCGATTTCTTCTTCAAGTATTTTCTTTAGATCAAGTTTTTTGGTCATAATTATTTAACAAAAAAGTCTAAAGACTTTTTATAAAGTTTTGCAAATTCTTTCAGCTGTAGAACATCAAATCTTCTTTGTCCTGATTCAATCTTTGATACATACGACTGAGTTCTGCCGAGCTTTTCTGCAACTTCAACCTGTCCAAGACCAACCTCAAGACGCGCTTGTTTCAAGCGCTCAACGATTTTCTTGTGGTCATCTTGATAAATTGCTCTTGGCATATACTTATATGATAATATTCCATTGTGTATTATTCCAAACTGCCATATAATGTATTTATGAAGCGTCGGAACCAAAACCAAAAATTTTCCTTTCCATTTTTGTCGGCTCCCCCCACACCCCCCGCCGAAAAAGGAATTGTAAGGAAATTTTTGGTTT
>JAHBAQ020000014.1 GCA_018500045.2 Candidatus Shapirobacteria bacterium
AAAATACAAAACAAATAATCGGGACTTAATCAACACGGACAGTTAAATGTTAAAAGTCCTTAGCTAAAAACTACAGCGATCGGAAATAGATGTCAACAAAACAAAACCCTATATTGTTTTATAATCACCGCAAAATATGTTTTAATCCGGTTTTAAGGTAAAAACTTAGTGATATATTTTGATAGTTATTTTATTTTAATAACGACGGCGGTCATATCGTCCGGGGTACCGTCTTTTTTTAAGCTAGTATCGTAAGATTGTTGAATAAATTTCTGACTAATAGTTTCGGGATTTTCGTGACGATATGTTTTATAAATAGATGAAATTTCCCGTTCCTTTAGATTATGAGTAATACCATCGGTAAAAATAAGTAGACTGTCTTTTGGTTCCAGATCAATTTGAGTGATAACTAAATAAACTGACTTTTGGCCATATGCCTGGCCAAGTCTTTCATCGGCTTCATTGATAAAATGTTTTTTAAATTTGGCTAGTTTTTTACCTTTAAGTTTATCTAGCCGGTCTTGATTGGGATAAGAAATATAATTTTGATCGCGAGTTTCGGGATATAAAACATTGTGGTGGACAAGATAAGCTCGGCTGTCACCAACACAACCAATATAAGCCCGACGTTTACCATTGCTGTCAGTAGTGATAACACCGAATAAACCGGTCGAATAACCGTTTAAAACAGCTGAATTAACTTTGGTGGAAATATCCTGGAGAGTTTCTTTGATATTGTCGGGGCTTAAATTTGGAAAATATGGTGAGACCTCGGATAAAAGTTGTTGGGTTAATTTTGAACAAGTTTCGGCGGCCAACTTACCATTTGGAGCACCATTAGCACCATCAAAAACTCCAAAAGAATGATTTTCTGGATTGATAAAAAATTCATCTTGATTGTTTTTTAGATTTTTATCTTTTGATTGACTGAAACCAGCCATTTGAATTTGCTTTGATTTCTTTTCTGGAGATTTAGGGGAAGGAAAACGATCAGGAAAATCAGAAAAATTATGTTCAGGCATTAAGAAATGCTAGCATAATCAGGCTAAAAAACAAAAAGAATTTTTTCAAAATCAACAATTTTGTTATTTTTACCAACCTTGATTCCTTCTTTCTGATAAAGTTGGTTGCGCCATTGATCATATTTTGGATCTCGCCAGACTTTACCATTACTATAAACAATGCGATGAAAAGGAATTTTGTCGACCTGATCAGATTTTCCTAAAATATTGGTAATCATACGCGATAACATTGGGTGACCACCAGCAGCGGCACACAAAAGACCATAAGTAGTGACCCGACCAGAGGGAATGGTTAGAGCTAAGGCAACAACTTTTTTGGAAAATTCACCAGGGTTTTTGGTCATACATTATTTTTGAGAAAATTTATTTTTTCGATTCGAGATAGTTTTTTAATACGTGATTCTTCGATTGAAGCTTCTGAACGATTACTAAATTCTTTTGAATAAATTAATTTTACCGGACGACGAACTTTGGTATATTTGGCTCCGATTTTGGAGGTGTTATGTTCTTTGACTCTGCGTTCTAAATTAGTGGTAATACCGGTGTAAAAAGTGCTATCACAACATTCTAATATATAAACGAAGTACATTATTTTTTCTTTTCAACAAAATATTTTTTGTCTTTGAGTTTGTCGGGTAACAACGACTCTTTGGAATACATCTCGTAACCTTGGCCGTAGCCAGCGTCTTTCATTAATTTCGTTTCGGCGTTGCGGAGATTAAGCGGTATTGGCAGATTACCTAAATTTTCGACATCACGACTGGCAAGTTTAAAAGCCTCATAGGCACTGCGATCTTTAGGAGACTTGGCAAGATAAGTAACACCGTGGGCTAAATTGATAGAACATTCGGGGTAACCAATTTGAGTGACGGCTTGAAAAACTTGATTAGCCAACATAAGAGCCGATGAATTGGCAATACCAATATCTTCACTAGCAAAAATTACCATTCGACGGGCAATAAATTTGGGATCTTCACCGGCATTAATCATCCGAGATAAATAATAAAGGGCGGCATCGACGTTGCTGGCGCGCATACTTTTGATAAAAGCCGAAATAGTATTGTAGTGTTCTTCACCCTTTTTATCGAAACGTAAGAATTTATTTTGAAGAGTGTTAATGAGATCTTCTTTGCCTAATTTGTTGTAAAGAGTAAAGGCATTGTCGATCATGGTGAGGGCTTGGCGAGCATCACCATTGGCCATTTTGATAAGCCAGTCTTTAGCGTCTTTAGTAATTTTGGTTTTGAGAATTTTGACAGCACGAGTTATTACTTCGTTAATTTCATCATCGGATAGTTCATTAAGAATAAACACCCGTCAGTGGGAAAGCAGCGGAGAAATGCCCTCAAAAAAGGGGTTTTCGGAAGTAGCACCAATTAAAGTAAGAACCCCTGACTCAACATAAGGTAATAAAAAATCTTGTTGGGCTTTGTTGAAACGATGAATTTCGTCTAAAAATAAAATTTTTTTGTACAGGCCAGGGTTATTTTCACCAACTATCTTTCGAATATCGTCTTTGCCAGCGGAAACAGCAGAAAGTTCGTGAATTTCAGCGCCAGTTTCTTTGGCAATGATTCTGGCTAAGGTGGTTTTGCCAACCCCTGGAGGGCCCCAAAAAATCATAGAAAAAACTTGATGATTTTCGATAGCCAAACGGAGAGGTTTACCTTCGCCAACTAAATGTTTTTGACCAATAAATTCATCAAGATTTTTTGGACGAAGTAGTGAGGCTAAAGGTTGAGAGAGCATACTTTGGGTAATATTCGGGTAATAGGTTCAGTATAGACTAGATGTGTTTGATGGTCAATTGGGGAACAAAAATATCATCGTCGCAATCAAGGACAAAATCGATAGCTTTGACAACTTGATCAGGGTTAAGACTCCGGGAAAGGTCAGTGTTGGTGCCTTGAGTAAATTTTGTATTCATCACTCCCGGATGAATATCGATGATTTTTATGTGACTATTGGCCAATTCTAATTGAAGTGACTCGGTAAATCCGGTGAGAGCCCACTTAGAAGCATGATAAACCGAATTATTGGCTTTGGGATGAAGGCCAGCAGTGGAATTAATATTAATGATTGTCCCATATTTTTGTTTTTTGAAAATCGGAATCAAAATGTTGGCGGAAAAAATTGGAGCTAGACAATTAACTTCAAAAACTTTTTTGATACGATCAGGCTGGTTGGTTTCAATAGGACCATCAATATAGATACCGGCATTGTTAATGAAGACATTAATTTTTTTGTATTTTTTATGGATATTTTTGATAGTTTGAGCAAGATCGCTAAAATCGGAGACATCGCAATGATAAAAATCACAGCCCAAATGATGAGCAATCGTCTTGACTGTCGGATCAATATCTAAAATAATCACCTGATTTTCGGCAGAAAAGAAAGCAGCAAGTTCTCTACCCAAGCCGCTGGCGCCACCGGTAATACAAATAATTTGTTTCATTGATTAATTTTGGCAAAATTAAGTCATAATTACAATGTATAATCGACTATTTATGGCAAAGAAGAAGGTCAATAAAATTAACATAGTATTCCCAATATTGGGAATACTATTGATAGTAATTGCTGGAATATTGCAGTATCAAATAAAAAATTCAGGAAAAAAGATATTAAATTCTGGGTGGATAACCAATAAAACTAAAGAAATTAAAACACCAGAGGTTCCAATAATAACTGAAGTACCAACAAAGACTCCATCACCAACGGTAAAAGCGACACCAAAACCAGCAACAGTAGAAAGTATGAACAAAGAATATGGACCATGTGCCAAAGTGAATGTGTTGATGTATCACCATATTCAGGATGAAAACATAGCCAAAGAAAAAGGACAAACTAGTTTGACGGTAACACCAGAATTTTTTAAAAAACACTTAGAGTATTTGAGAGATAATGGTTATAGCGTAATTACTATGGCGGAATTAAAAAACTTTTTTAGTGGTGGAATAGTTTTACCCAAAAAATCAGTTATGATTACGGTGGATGATGGCTATAAAGATAACTATGAAGTAATGTATCCGATTCTAAAAGAGTTTGGATTTAAAGCAACGGTATTTGTAGCTACAGGATTATTGAATAATCCGGAGTATATGAGCTGGGGTGATCTAAACCAGATGAAAGATTTGGTATATTTTGGTAACCATACTTGGTCACATCACAGCTCGGCTGGAACTAAAGAAAAACAAACAGAAGAAATTACCTTGGCGGATAAACAATTGAGTGAACACGGACTTAATGATGATAAAATTTTTGCTTATCCTTACGGCGGATCAAGTAAAATTGCCAAAGAAGTACTGACGAATAACAGCTATCAGATTGCTTTTACTACAGTTCACGGTAATATTTTATGTAGAGGTAAATCTTTGGAATTACCCAGAATTAGGGTGGGCAATTCGTCACTTAGATCTTATGGATTATAAAAAGAATTTTTTTTGGGCAGCACCATTGATAGCAGTTTTGGCGGTGGTGAACTTAGTACCTTGTGTGATGAGACTCTTTTCCAGGCAAGGCGAGATTAATCCGGAAAATATTGTTGATGAATATGACCCTAAAGCAAATGAAGGGATATTTAATAATAAAATTGTGGAAGTACCACAGATAGTACCAGCATTTGAATCAGTATTGGGAGAAGTCACAAAAAATGAGTCTACTGACAAAAGAATTGAGGTTGATTTAAAAAACCAACGGGTTTACGCTTATGAAAAAGATAAAAAAGTTCATGATTTTTTGATTTCTTCGGGATCATGGGATAGAACTCCAACCGGAACTTTTAAAATTTGGACTAAGGTCAGAGTTCAAAAAATGTCGGGGGGATCAAAAGAATTAGGAACTTATTATTATTTACCTAATGTCCAGAATGTAATGTTTTTTTATAACGAAAAATATGAGAGAAAATTGGGATTTAGTTTTCATCAAGCCTATTGGCACAATAATTTTGGGGTACCAATGTCACATGGATGTATTAATATGACGACGAATGATTCGGCAACTCTGTATAAATGGGCCGAGATAGGAACTCCGGTTGTTATTTATGGGAAATATCAAACCGTTTTACCAAGAGTATGATTTGGATTATTATTTTGTTTAGTTTAGGATTGAGGTTAGTAAGTCTTGATCAGTCGTTGTGGCTAGATGAGGCAATTTCGGCTAATGTAGCAAGAATGCCTATTGAAAAAATTATTCCTGATTTTTCAGTGATCGATTTTCATCCACCATTATTTTATTTGACTTTGAATTTATGGGTTAAGCTGGTGGGAAGTGGAGTAATCCAGATGAGAATGTTGTCAATAATATTTTCATTGGTAACTATTTGGCTGGTTTATAAAATTGGAAGTTTATTGAAAGACAAAAAGACTGGGTTGTGGGCAGCGATAATTACAGGCATTAATCCCCTGGTGATTTATTATTCTCAGGAATTGAGAATGTATGCAATGATGATGATGCTTTTGATGGGGGGAGTTTATTTTTGGATAAAAATTATAA
>JAHBAQ020000075.1 GCA_018500045.2 Candidatus Shapirobacteria bacterium
GCGAAAAAGCTGTGTGCCTGGGTATCCTTTAATATTCAAAATTCTTTTTCTCTTGTTTTTAATTAATAATTCCTAATTAGTAATTAATTTACGTCCTATAATCTTGACAAAATGGTCTTTTTTTGCTACAATTCCCCCGAATACTCAAAAAGTATTCAAAACTTTAACCAAGTAAAACTTGAACCAAAAGATTGCCTTTTGACCAAAAGTTTTACCGCACGTTAAAAATCCGTAGAAGTTACATTCAGATTTTTACTTCAGGTAAGTCTGTTACTTGGGAATAAAACAATTTATTTCCAGTTATCAGACTTACCTTAAAAAAGGTAAAGATCTGTTGATATATATACTCCCAGTGTTACAGGGCAATTGCTCTGTTCACATAGAAAGGAGGCGGTACGTTTGGCAAAACGACGTTGCAATGTCTGTGGGCAGTTTCTGTCCAAAGACAACCACACCGAACTTTGCGGACGCTGTCAAGCGTACCGCAGGAATAAGAAGGAGGATTTTTTTATGAAACTCTGGATGAAGATCGTCTCTGGTGTCGTCGCCGCTGCCCTCATCGTTGGGCTGGTTCTTTTCGCTGTTGACTACGTCAACACGCGCAATCAGGTCATCGCCCCCGCGCCGGCCGCTCAAGTGAGCACCGCCGCTGTCACCGAGAATGCCACCACGACCAACGTTTCCGACGACGAGTATATCGTTGTCCGCCGCGGAGCAACCGACCAGGAGACTATCAATATCGATAACTCTTGGCCGACGTACGATCCCGACGAAACCGACACCATCGACTGGTCAAACAATTCCTTCCACATGGGTGGAGGAACATGGACGATCAAAGAAGACGGTATCATCAGTGGTGACATCAAGGTCAACGAAGGGGTCATCTACGACAACAACGAAAAAACCTTTCTCGTCGTTCACGTCGAAAAAGGCGACAAAGTCGTCGTCAATTCCAAATGGAAGGCCTGGTACACCAGCCACTACAGCGAGGAGCTCGTCGTGGCCGCTAGACAAGCCGCCCATCCCACCTGGCATCGTCAGGATTCTAAGCTGAACTAAAAATTCAGCACGTCACTAAGTAACTCTACGGATTGGGCCGAGGCTCGAAAATGTTTACAGCGCAAGCTGTCAAACCTCTTTTCCTGCCCCGGCCCTTTCCATATTCGCTTCTTTAGTTAAAATCTCAAGTTAAAAACGCAGAGATTTTGTCTAAAGACACGACCCCGCAACTGCGGGGCAAATCTCTGTTATCATTTATTCAGTGTCTTACATCAAAAAACATCTCTTTCCATTACTGATTTTCTTCATTACTCTCTTCATTTGTTTTCGTAATTACACCCCCAACACTTTTCTTACCGGTTGGGATACTCTTCATCCTGAATTTAATTTTTCTCTCAATTTTCAACGTCTTTTAAGTTTTTGGCACTCCGAACAAGGCTTAGGTGCTATCCCCGCTCACGCTCAAATTTCCGACATTCCTCGAGTTTTTATTCTTTATCTTTTCCATTTTATTTTGCCTCTTAATTTTCTTCGATACAGTTATATTTTTCTTTGTCTAATTTTAGGTCCACTAGGAGTTTATTACCTTCTCAAACATCTCTTTCACCAAAATTCCCATTCTCAAACCATTGCTTTTTTAACTTCGCTTTTTTATCTTTTTAATCTTTCTACCGTCCAGCAATTTTACGTTCCATTTGAAATGTTCCCCACTCAATGGGCTTATTTACCTTGGATTATTTTATTTTCTCTAAAATATCTTCAAGTCAACTCTCGTAAAAATCTTATTATTTTTTCTTTTTTAACTTTTTTTGCCACCCCCCAAGCTTATGCCTCCCAACTTTGGTACGCCTTCTTTTTTATTTACACCGCCTTTCTTTTACTTTACTCGTTCTTCCATCGACCATCCTTCAAAAAATCTCTATCTCTCATTATTTTTACTTTACTCATCAATGCTTTCTGGCTTATCCCTAACGTTTTTTATATTTTAAACTCTCGTTCTGCTCCCACCGAAAATCGTGATAATCGTCTTTACTCCCAAGAATATCTTCTTCGTAATCGTCAAAACGGTAATATCAAAGATATTTCTCTCATTAAAGGTTTTTATTTAGACTGGTCAGCTTTTAACCCTCAAACAAATTCTTTTACTGATCTTATGCCTCAATGGCAAAATCATCTCAAAAACCCCATTGTCTTATTCATCGGTTATGTGTTGTTTATATCAAGTTTCTCTGGATTAATTATTTGTTTTATCAAAAAAGATAAAAATTTTATTATTTTCTCGCCATTTTTTATTATTCCTTTTGTTTTACTGGCTAATCAAATACCACCATTTTCTTTTCTTTTTGATTTCCTTATAAAAAATTCCACTCTCAAAGAAGCTTTTCGTTTTATTTTTACCAAACTCTCAATTCTCCTCCTTTTCGGCTACACTCTTTATTTTTCTTATTTTCTTCACTTCATTTTTCACTTTCTCCAAAAAAAATCCAAAATAATAATTGTAACCGTTATTCCCCTTAGTCTTTTCCTTTATTGCTCGCCTATGTTTTTTGGCTATCTCATTTCCCCTATCACCAAAGTCAATATTCCCAACGACTATTTTCAACTTTGGCAATTTATGTCTCAACAGACTAATGAACGTGTTCTTAGTCTACCCTTAAATCAATCATCCGGCTGGCAATATTACAATTGGGGTTATCAAGGTTCTGGTTTTCTTTGGTTCAATCTCCAACAAAATCTTCTTGATCGCGATTCCGATCGCTGGAGTATTCAAAATGAGCAATCATATCGGGAGTTTTTCTATAGTCTGTACAGTCAAAATTTCGATCAGTTTAATAAACTACTTCAAAAATATCAAATTAAATATATCATTTGGGACAAAAATATTGTTAGTTCTCTCGATCAAAATAACGACCAAGTGGTTTTCAAAAACGAAACCCAAAAACTTCTCAATCAATTGACGGTTAACCAACAAATTAACCCCATTAATCAAATCAATAATCTTTTAATTTATAAAGTAAATTTAGATTCTGGCTTTGACCAAATTCTACCGATAAACCAAAATATATCACCAACATATTCTCTTGGTTACTACGACCCAGTCAAACCTAACTATATTTCTACTATTAACACCAATCAATATTACCCCATCCGTGACATTTTGAATAACAAACAACAGATTGACCCTACTAAAGTAAAAATTACTCAATTAACCAGTAATCAATACCAAATTGACATTCCCACCAATAATTTTTCAGTTAAAATGACTTCTATTTTCTCTCAGGAAAATCTTATTCCTGCGTCGGTCTATATCGAACCAACCAAAGATAATAATTATCAAATTATTTTTGACCTACCTTTTCCAAAAGAAATTACAGCTAAATTAAACACCCAATTTAATATTCAAAAACACCTATCTTCCGTTTCTATCAACGATAAAACTTTCTCTTTGCCTACCATCAATCAAAAATTTTATCTTGGCCAAGTCAATATTTTTGTCAAAACCCCAAATTACATTAATAATCAGGCGATTGATTTCAATTTCAACCAAAAAAACACCAGTTATCTTTCAAAAATTAGTTTTAATTCCACCGGATTACACTTTCAACCTCAAAAAAAATTTAATAATCTCAATAAAGCCGACAGTTATTCTCTCGATCTTAACTCACTACCTCAATCTTTTGGTTACATTGTTGGTATTCAAAGTCAATTTTTCTCTGGTCTACCTCTTCGAATCTGTTTAAAAAATGAACATTCTCTTGTTTGTTCTTTTGAAGACCAGCTCGACGAGAACCAAAACCTTAAATGGAATTACTTTCTAATTCCCTCAACTAGTAGCAATACTGATCAAGGTTACAACTTAACTATTAGTTCAATTTCTTACAATAATCCTTCAAAATCACTTTTAAATCAAATAACCATTATTCCTGTCCCTTTTAACCTTTTAAATAATTCCTTTGCTACCACCGCCAACCAATCAACACCATCAAATTTTTATATTCTCAATCAAACTTTTAATAAAAATTGGCGCGCCTTTTATTTCCAAAACGGTATTCCTGTTTTTCTTAACCACCATGTTCTGGCCAATAACTGGGCCAATGCTTGGGAACTTCCTGACAACTACGATCCACAATCTACAATCTACACCCTATTTTGGCCCCAAATCTTCCAATATCTCGGCCTAACCATAAGCAGTATTAGCCTAATTCTAGTTTTTAGAAAACACATAGTAAAATAAACACGTGTCAACAGAAAGATACTTTTTAGAAACTCATATTCCAGGTGGTGATCTACCTATTTTACGAGTCCATACCTCACCCGACCCACAACAAGAAAAACATCTCCATATAACTTTTATTAGACCATTCGTCACTCATCAACCAGAATCTGTCAAACAAAAAATTGTTGATTTTTGTTGTCAACAATCTCCAATTTCTTTTTTCTTAGAAGGCAAAAATAATTTTGATCAAAACACTTTTTATATACCGGTTACTAGTAATCGGTTACAAAAATTTAACGACGATTTAGAAGAGATTCTCACTCACGATGTCACATTTGACGACAAATTAAGTGACCAAAAAACTCTTCATTTAACCATAGACCGAAATATCCCCCCTTTACCCAAGACAGAAATGATTATGACCCGACTTACCTGCATCCGTAACAGCTATGACGGTAATGGTAAAAGAATTTGGTTTTCCTATGACTTCGTCACCCACGAAACTCTCAATAGACTAGAATCCCTCGACCCAATCTACTGGCAAAGAAGTCAAAATCTTTACCGTTCCCAGCATTAATCCAATCATCCCTTTACAATTTTCGCTATTCTGTTTCCTAATTCCTCAAACTCTTTTTCTGTCCAACCTTTAGTCGTCATTGCCGGAGTTCCTATGCGAATTCCCGATGGCTTTAATGGACTACCTTGCTCGTGTGGAATAGTATTGGCATTACAGACAATTCCATTCTCCTCCAGTTTTACAGCCATCTCTTTGCCTCTTTCTTTACCCACATCGACTACCATCAAATGATTTTCCGTCCCAAATACTCTCAAACCATTTTTCTTTAACGTTTCTGCCAACACAGCAGCGTTTTTAAGTACTTGTTTTGAATAATCCCTAAATTCCTGAGTATCTGCCTCAGCAAAAGCTACTGCCAAAGCCGCAATATTATTCTCGTGAGGTCCACCCTGCATTCCTGGAAAAACCGCTTTATCAATTTTTTCTGCCAGCTTAGGATCTTTTTCTAAACCTTTTTTGGTTACTCCAATAAACGCCCCTCGTGGTCCTCGTAAACTTTTATGAGTCGTACTCATAATTAAATGAACATAATCAACTGGACTTGGATGTACTCCACCCACGATCAACCCAATAATATGCGAAACATCGGCCACTAACCACGCCCCTACTTTATCAGCAATTTCTCCAAATCTTTTAAAATCCAAAATATAAGGATAAGCCGTTGTTCCCGCCATAATCATTTTTGGCTTTTCCTGCATTACCAATTCTTCTAATTTGTCATAATCAATTCGGCCATCCTCTTCTACGTTGTACTGCACACTTTCAAAAAATTTCCCCGAAAAAGTAATCTTTGGATGACCATGAGTCAAATGTCCTCCGGCTGACAATTTAAGTCCACAAATTTTATCGCCTCTTTCAAGAAGTGCCATTTGAATCGCACTATTAGCCGGACTTCCCGAATATGGTTGCACATTTAAATGTTCCACTCCTAAAACTTTTTTACCCCTCTCTATAGCTAAATTTTCAATTTCATCAATAAATTTATTTCCCTGATAATAACGTCGCCCCGGATATCCTTCGGCATACTTATTAGTTAAACAACTTCCCAAAGCCATTTTAACTTCCTCTGAGGCAAAATTTTCCGACGGAATTAAAGACACAACTAAATTCTGTCTTTCTTCTTCTTTTTGAATTAAATCTCTAACTTGTTTATCGATCATAAAACTCCTTTATAAAAAAACTAACTCAAAACCGGCAGAAAAAATTATCTATATCATAAAATTATTCTACAATATTTTTCTTTCATCTTCCCATTTAAAAAGTTCTCCTAATGATCTCTCTGTATGAATCCGTCGAATAATTTTAGCCAACAATGGTGCTAGTGACACTACCCTCATTCTGTCAAACCTTTTTTCTTTTGGAATTGGCACTGTATCCAAAAATACAAATTCATCAGCCGAACTTTCTTTCAATTTTTTGACTGCTTCACCGTTTAAAAATGCATGAGTTGCCCCAGCAATAATTCTTTTAGCCCCAAATTCTTTCACTGCTTCAATTGCCCCACACAAAGATCCTCCACCATCTACAATATCGTCTACTACTACCGCTGTCTTACCTTTAACATCACCCACCACATGAGCCACCTCACACATTCCATGACCAGTTCTCACCTTATCCACAATCGCAATCGGGGCTCCAAATAGATCAGCCATTTTGTGAGTTCTTTTGGCTGCTCCCACATCCGGCGCTACTATTACTAAATCTTTATACTTTTTTCTTTGAATATATTTAGCAATCATTGGATAACCCATCAAATGATCTACTGGAATATCATAAAACCCCTGAATCTGTGACGCATGTAAATCTACTGTAATCAATCTATCCGCCCCAGCAGTCGTAATTAAGTTAGCCACCAATTTAGCCGAAATTGGTTCATGAGATTGAGCTTTCCTATCCTGTCTGGAATAACACAAATTCGGACACAAAACATTAATTCTTCCTGCCGATGACCGTCTCAAAGCATCCATTATAATCAGCAATTCCATTAAACTATCATTAATATTGTCACCAAATGTCTGAATTACAAATATATCCTCTCCCCGAACCTTTTCTCCGATTCTGACATACACTTCACTATTTAAAAACTTCTTTATTACCATTGGTGTTAATGGTAAATTTAAATTCTTCGCAATTTTTGCCGCTAATTCCGGATGCGAAGTTCCGGCAATTAATTTAATTCCCTTCATACAATTTTTCTCCTTTTTAATTCTTGCCAAATAATTTGATGAATTTCCTCTATCGGTAACAACTTACCGTCACGACAACAATCAATAATCACCCATCTTTCAGGTTCTTTATCTGCCATTTTTTTATATTCTTTAGCTGTCTCCATTTGATGATGAAAATTTGCTTCCGCCTGATCCATTACTTCTTGACCAGTATAATTTCTTTTGGCCTTTTTCAAAATATTTTCCCGACAAATTTCCGGCTCCACCGACATTACCAATACCAAATCCGGCTTAATAATTCCCATTTGGTTATAACCTGCTTCCCACAACCAATTAGCATATTCTTCTCTTTCATTTTCTGGTTTTTTGGCAATTTGGTGTACGTTTGAAGTAAAATACCGATTCGATACTACAATCTTACCTATCTCCAAGGCCGGTCCAATTATTTTTTTACTTCCATCAGCTTCATCCAACATATATGGCAATGCTGCCAAATACGGACTAATGGTAAACAACTCACCAAACTCTCCCGTTAACAATCGACCAGCTTGTTTTCCCCAAAAACTGGTCTCATAATGAGGATAATCATCAGTCACCAAATCAATCCCTTCTTTTTTTAATCTCTCCACCAACAATTCCGTCTGGGTTCCTTTTCCTGAACCATCAATTCCTTCAATTACTATAAATTTCCCTCTAGTTTTCATCTTTTAATTTTGCCCCTTTAATATTTTTCCAAATTCCACAAGACATTTTTCCCTGATCACAAATTTTTTCTGACACGCACGGCGGCCCAGCATTTTCAAAAATAATTGGTGCTACTCCCTTAACCAAGTCCAACATTTGTTTCGCCACTTCTCTTATTTCCCATTGGGCTCGTGTACACGATCTCACACTGAAGAAATGCAACAACTCTCTAGCATTCATTGTCATCACAATCTTTACCTGTACTGATTGTGGCTGACAGAATCTGGCGTCTTCAGCTGGAATTCCGGCATCAATCAACTCATTGTAAAGCTCCTGAGAATTTTCCAAATGCTTTAAATATTTTTCCAAAAGTTTTTTGTCTGCCAAATTTCTGATTTTTGGTGGTACTCTATAAGCCGCATCACCCCGTTTCACATACCTTCCTGATTGAATCGAAAACGAGGCAATTCTGTGACGAATCAAGTGAATTTCTGTTACTCGACTCACTCCATCAATGGCAAAAGTAAAACTGGCGTGTTCTAAGGTTGAAGTATGACCTGAATTAATTACCTGCTTTATCAGTCTCCTTTTAACTTCATCTGTTGTTTTTTCTTTTAATTCTTTGGCTCCCACCGAAGCATAACACTGTCTAATTGCTGCCACCACATTTTGTTCTGGGTCTGAAGTATATCCCAATAGTTCAACTTTAAGTTTATCTTCCTTGATCATCTATCAAAAAACCGTTAATTTTTAACTCTGAACAAATTTAATCTAATCCCAACCTTTAATCAATTCACTAAAACTACCTCAAATCAATTCATTATGTCCAACAACCATCTTTTCTTCGGTTTCTGTAGTATATAAAAAAATATTTAAGTTATAATCCTGTAGGCCGTATTAATTAAAATTTATTTAACAATGAATCGTGTAGAATTTATCGAATCCAATTTTATTAAACACCATTTATCTTATCTCCGATCCCAAAATACCCCACCAACCGAATTTAGACAACATTCAGACGCCATTTTCGAATACCTCGGATCCAAACTTCATGATTTCTTCCCCACTACTACTAAAAAAATTACCACTCCATTAACTGAAATGGAAGCTGGTTTTACTGATATTGGGCGAACTTTATTAGTCGCCATCCTCCGATCTGGTTATCCTATGTGTTCCGGTATTCAAAAATCATTTGATCAAGCCCCAATTGCTTTAGTTGATATTAAACGCGACGAAGCCACTGCCCAACCTCATTTAAATTATGACGGTCTACCGAAATCCTTAAAAGACTACGATTCTATCATTATCCCTGACCCTATGTTAGCCACCGGCGGCTCTGCCTGTATGAGTCTTGATATGCTCAAAAAACGTGGTGCCAAAAACATTATTTACGTCTCACTTATCTCCGCCCCTACCGGCATTAATAAAATTTTATCCGATTTTCCTGACGTCAAACTTATTGTTTGTGCTGCCGACCCAGAGATAAACGAAAAAAAATATATTGTTCCCGGCCTTGGTGATTTTGGCGACCGCTATTTTGGTAACGAACCCCTATCTATTTACGACGAACTTCAAAATCAAACTATTGTCTATCAACCCAACGGCAAATTCACCCTCAAAAAATAACTACCAATAGTTCAAAAAACATCAATAAATATATCAAAACCCATCAAGAACACAAAGGACACCTGTCGCCAGAATAATAAAAACCACAAGCACTACATTTCGTTAAATTATCAGTATTATCAATGGATTTAAAAACTAGCGACCCATTTTCCTTTACTACCATCATTTTCGATCCAAACTCCGCCGTTTTAACTATTCCCGGACAAGCTCCACTCATCTTTTCTCTCACCCTCATTCCCATAATTGGGGCATACATATAAACTTCAATCTTATTATCCAAATACCACCTAATTTTTACCTCACTAAAAGACCCTCCTTCAGAAATAGCATCTAATACTCCCGAATAAATTCTGTCTATTAAACTTGCACTTGAAAAGATTCCGTTTCCAAAATTTTCATAAAAACTATCCATTATTTCATCAACAACATTATCTATTCTATTTTTGGTCGTCTCTATTTTTTTATCACTCGGACTTAACCTCGACATAACATCCGCCATTTTAAAATTACTAGTAACCAAAGGGTTTATTAACATATCATTTGGTGAATGTATTTCTTCTCTTCCACCAAAATGTTCATAAATAGATTTTAATTTTTCAAAATTATCATCAACAAAAAACCTCAAAAATTTAATTTTTTCGTCATCATGTTTATTTATCCAAAAATCAACTACATCACAGGTATAGCCCAAGTCCGCATTCTGCGGACTAAAATGAACCACTAAATTATCTCCACCATTCAAACTTTCTTCTATTTTACGTAAAGCTACCATATCCAACGAATCAGCTGTCATAAATTGGTCTATAAAAGTATTAGCTACCGGATCTTTCAACCTTCCTCCCTCCAAAACCCTATCAAATGATCCTCCTTGAATAAAAAACAACTCTTGTACTGCTGTTTTTAATTCTTGGCTTAAGGCTATATACCTTTTATCTTCTTCAACTCTATCTAAATAATCAACTTCTTTTTCCGAATCAAAAAATAAAACTTCACCCAATTCCTTATCCAAATTACTACGTTCGTCTCTATATGTGTCTACAATATTTGTTGCATTTTCTCCACTTAATAGTATTTCCCTCATATTTTTACTTTTCAGCCATAGGCTGATCCCGGATTCTTCGGGATGCTCGAAAGTTTTGGTCATCCGACTCTACGGTTGCGGCACAGCACAGGAATTACACCTGTTTCCCCATTAATTTTTAATTATTTCTAACGGCTTTTATAAACAAATAATCAGATAATCTATTAAAATAAATCAATATTCCATTTCTTATTTTCCTCTCTTTATTTAAACTTACTATCCTCCTTTCCACTCTTCTACAAACCGTTCTTGCCCAGTTTAATTCTCTGGCTTTTTGAGTTTTAAAATTCAAGAATTTTTCCAAACTTATTTTTTCATTTTCAATTTCATCTTCCAACTGTTTTATTCTTAATTCCAAATTTTTAAATTCAGAATTATTACCAATTTCTCCCATCACTAATCTCAAATCACCCAATATTTTTTCATCAATATTAACCAATTCTAAAACCGACTCCAATTCATCTATTTCTCCAACTGTTTCTACCAACAAATCATCCTTATCGACTCTTTGATTTCCACAAGTCGTTTTTCCTTTGTCGCCGGTTTTAGTTGTTATCATATTCAACTACATTTAGAATAACCACAAAATACATTAGTGCATTTAAAGCATCCTTCTTCTGCTCGAAGCGGACTTCCACAGTCCGGACAAGCTCCAAATTTACTTTCTGCTTGTGTCATTTCTTCACTACTCTTAACCACATCAACGTGGGTCGCTTCATCGTGTTCTCCAAAAATACTTAGCTGTTCCCCTCGAGAAATTTCTAATAAAGATTTTCCCACTGCATCAAACATACTCAAAACCGCATTGTTTCCCATCCCTACTTTTTGACCGCAGGAAATTCCCACCAACTGTTCCGAAATTTCATCCAATGTCGCCCCATATTTCAATGCCAATGAAGCTAATCTCCCAGTTACCTCGGCTGCTGCCGACAAATAACCACCGCTCTTACCTAAAGTTACAAATACTTCTACCGGGCCATCACCTTCCTCGTAAAATATTGACGAATAAACACTTCCCACGTCACATTTTTTCTTAATTCTAATTCCATTGGCAATAATTGGGGTCGGTTTCTTTTTTGGTGGTAACATTACCACTTTCCCCTCACCCGCCCCAGCTTCAGCAGTAGTCGATTTAACTTTTTGTAATGGTTCAAACGATCTTGATCCGGTTCTATAAATAGTAATCCCTTTAGTTCCCAAAGAATAACTTAATTCATAAGCCTTTCTCACATCATCTACTGTAGCTGTTTCTGGCAAATTAATAGTTTTTGATACTGCATTGTCAGTATATTCTTGAAAAGCCGCCTGAATTCTAATGTGCCATTCTGGATCGATTTCTAAAGCCGTAATAAACACATTTTTCAAATCCTCCGGCACTTCTTCTACATCCTTTAACACTCCTCCATTCTTCACAATTTTTTCAATTAATTCTTCAGAATAAATTCCTCTTTTTTTCAATTCATCCACCAATACTTGATTGACATTGTAAAGAGTTTTTCCTTCAACTGTATTTTTTTGGTAACCCAAAGAAAATACTGGTTCAA
This sequence comes from Candidatus Shapirobacteria bacterium, assembly GCA_018500045.2. GTDB lineage: Bacteria > Patescibacteriota > Microgenomatia > UBA12405 > UBA12405 > WARW01. Next base: position 11,897 of record JAHBAQ020000075.1, read on the forward strand.
TCCCCGAACTAGCATCAGCCAAAATACTGATTGTTCCAGTTGGGGCAATTGTCGTTAGGGCCATATTTCGTGGCTTGTAATCAGTATTAGCAAACACACTCACATTCCACAAAGGAAAAGTTCCACGTACTTTAGCCAATTCCACTGTCGCCTCCCGAGATGCTTCTGTCACAAACTTCATCATCTTTTTTGCCCAAGCAATTCCTTCTTCCGAATCATATTTCACTCCCAGTTTAAACAAAGCATCAGCAAAACCCATTATTCCCAAACCAATTCTTCTGGTATTACTTACCATTTCTCGAATTTTTTGCACCGGAAATTCATTTACCTCCACTACATTATCCAAAAAATGTACCCCAGTAAAAATTATTCTTTTCAGTTCTTCCCAATTTACATCTTTTTTCTCTTGGTCTACTAATTTTGCCAAATTAATTGATCCCAAATTACAAGCGTCATAAGGTAATAATGGTTGTTCACCACAAGGATTAGTCGCTTCAATTCGACCCACCGATGGAATCGGATTAGAGCTAGGAGCATTCATTCTGTCAATAAATACCAAACCTGGATCACCATATTGCCAAGCTAATCTGGTCACTAAATTAAATACTTTAGCCGCATTCAATTTCATTGCCACTTGATTAGTTCTTGGATTAATCAATTCATAACCTTCACCTTCATTAGTTGCTTTAGCCCAATCATAAAGTTTTTTTATTCCCGCTTCTACTTCACGCAATCTGGCATCTACATCTCTATTGGCTTCGGCTGTTTTAATCTCCTCCACCACATCTTCAGGAATTGAATTGTCTGCTAAAAATTTTCGGTCACTTTCCAATTTGGCCATAAAGGCATCGGTTACTGCCAAAGAAATATTGAAATTAGTCAAACTCCATTCATCAAGTTTTACCACCGCAAAACGCAACACATCTGGATGATCAATTGAGAGCATTCCCATATTAGCTCCTCGTCGAACTCCACCTTGTTTTATTTGAGCCGTCACATCATTGTAAGCCTGCATAAAACTCACTGGACCAACCGTTGTTCCCCCGCTAGTTTTAATATAATCTCCACTTGGACGTAATCTCGAAAAAGAGAAACCTGTACCTCCACCACTCTTATGGATTTTGGCCATATTCGACATCGTTTCCAAGATTGAATCCATCGAATCATCTATTGGTAACACAAAACAAGCCGATAATTGTTGAGTTGGTTTCCCAGCATTAATCAAACACGGCGTATTGGGCAAAAACTTTTGTTCTGCCATCACTTCATAAAACTCTTTAGCTACAATATTTGATTCAGCTTCTGTTTTTCCAAAAACCACATCACCCTTAGCCACATTACTTGCCACTCGCCAAAAAATATCTTTTACTTTTTCATAAGCCTTACCATCCTCATTTTTTCTTGAATACCTAGTTTCAGCAATATACTTGGCATTCTCCGACAATTGCGGCTCCATTAACTCTTGATTGTTAATATTTTGGCGGACATCTATATCTGTCATTTTTCCTTAAAGTCAACTAATAATTTTTTAAATTCCTCAATAGAATTTAGGTCCAAGTAAACCGAAGCAAACCGGATATAAGCCATCGGGTCAATTCCTTTTAGTTTTTCCATTAACATTTTCCCAATTTCTCGCGACGGAATTTCAATATCCTTCCAATTCAACAGTTTCATTTCAATCTCATCAATTATTTTTTCCCTCTCATCTCCCGTCATTCGCCAACAAGCCTTTTCCAAACACCTTTCCAATTTACTTCTCGAATAATCCTCCACTTTCCCCGACTTTTTAATCACTTTTAAACTAATATTTTCCACCCTCTCGTAAGTCGTAAACCGCTTCTTACACTTAACACATTCTCGTCGGCGCCTGGTAGCTTTTCCATCTTCTGCTTCACGACTCTCCAGTACATTGCTTTCATCAAAACCGCAGTAAGGACAAATCATATATTTCGTCTAAGTTTTCAGCTTATTTTAAATTTTTAATCAACCACTATCACTAGTGTGTACGCAACATAATACACGCTACCCTTAGATACCAACAATACCACAAACCATATCAATTTTTTTTCTTTCAACAATTCCGCGGTGAATAAAATTTTTAATTCCCCAACAATTTCCAAGCCGCATAAAAAAGACAACCAACAGCAAAAATAAATCCCAATATTTCAGCTACTATTTTAATTTTCTTCTCCATATTCCCACCTGTCTTTGTATATACATCAAAGAAACCAATAATAACAACACATAAATTAATTTTTCCTTTTTAACCACACAAATCCCATTATTAACCGGTCCCTCATAAACAACATCATTTTCCGCCCCCAACACCTGTCCTCTTTCCAGCATTATTTTTCTTTTTACCCAAAAATTAGTCTCCGCTACATTTGAACTAACCTCATTATTATTTTCATCCAACCCCACAATCCAAGTTTTAGTGGTATATTTCCCCCCAGCTTCATTCATTACTAAACCAAAAGACATTTTTCCTATTTTATTAATCTCAATCTCTCCCAAATAAAGACTATTTTCTGACCACAAGTTTCCTCGTCCATCAAAAACCTGGTGAAACAAAACCGCTTCTTTCATTTTCCCTGTTCCTACATTTTTTATTTCAATCAAAAAAGTTACCGTATCGTTTGGCAACACATAATCATTAACATTATTTTTTGCTTCCACCACTATCTTTGTTTCTTTATCAGAATCATTATTTTCTTGGTTTTGAAAATTATTTTCACTTAGCGACCGCCAAACAATTGTCGCCCAAACACTCTGGTTATTATTCAAATCCGATTCCACCGAATTCGTCGTAATCATTGCCACTGTCTGTAGTTGAACATCCCTATCATCGTTCAAATTATTTATTTTTACTCTTAAAGTAAAACCACCATTGCTCTTAGCCGCTACATTATTTAATTTCCATTTCAATTTATTTCCTTCTTGGACCAACAACCAACCACTATCATCACTAATATAATCTAAACCTACCGGTAAATTAATTTTTAACTCTGCCTCATCAACCTTTTCATATCCCAAATTACTGTAATTAATTCTATAAATTATCTCTTCACCACTTCGGCTCTCGTTTTTATTAGCCATCAAATTTACCGCCAAATCTGGATAAGCAAAAATAACATCCCCACCCCAATCACCTAAAATATTTATTATTCCCCAAAACCAATCGCTTCCGTAAATATTTACATTTACCAAATTCGTTAAATTGGCTATCGCTGTTGCCGACCCACTTTCAATCACCCCATCACTAGCTCCCAATATCTGATTTCCTCCCGAATCTGCCGTCACCAAGACCGAGCTTGTCACCTCCGCCGAATTGTCATTTATTAAAAAATTATTTCCGCTCTGACAATTTAAACAACCATTTTCATTTAGCACAAACAAAAGCTGGTTATTATTAATTTCTTCTACTGACCCCGGATAACTCCAGTTATAAATTTTGCCGTTAGTTTCGCCCAACACATTTAACTGCAGCCACATCTGATTATTCAATTCTGCATTCAAATTTACTACCGATAAATCGCTACTATAAGTAGTCGCATTCCCTGTTCCTATAATCGACTGATCCACATTTATAGTGGTATTGTTCCCGCTATCCGATTCCGCCACCACCGTGTTATCCAAAACTGCCTGATTATTATTAATAACCACACTTCCATTACCACCACTTGTAGTATTTCCATTATTTTGAAAATTATTCGGATTAGGTAAAACAATATTCCCTAAATTTCCCCCCAATACATTCACTACTCCAATAAAAAATTGACCTCCAACCAGATTCACATTTACCAAATTAATTACATTGGCTATTGCTACCGCATCCCCAGTTATGATTAACACCTCATCACCTCCTGTCACTGTATTCTCTCCACTTACCGCCGCCACTGTTACTACATTATTTAATTTAGCCAAATTTTTGTTACTAATAACTACCATCTTGTTATGATTTATTCCCGATTCAATCACCGTTACCCCATTTCCATTAATTAATTTCAACCACATCTGATTCAAATCCAAATCCGCCCATCCCTGATCAAAATTATTTACCACATAAATTCCCAAACTCGTCCCCACTACATTGGTATTTATTAAATTAATTACATTAATATAAGCTGTTGCTCCGCCAGTATTTACCACTACATCGGCATTATTAGTTACCACTTCATTTTCTCCTGTTCCCGCTACTGAACTATTTTCTGCTGTCACTTCAGCCTGGTTATTATTTTCCACTATCTCTGTCTCTGTTCCTCCAATATCCGCTAAAGTTGTTGCCACTTCCAAAGTATTTGTATTTACCTGATTCTGATTGGTTATTCCTGCTACTGCCTCACCAGTGTTTACATTAATATCAGTATTATTATTATTGGTGCTCTGATTTTCTCCAGTCGTGGCTACGACGCTATTCCCTATCTCCAAAATCGCCCCATTATCATTTTGATTACTACAATTTAGTTCTATCTGACAACCATCAACTGTTCCTTCGGTTACTGCTGAATTATTATTAACCTCATTATTTGATTCCACCTCAGCCACCGCCTCACCAGTAGTAATCGATTGTTCTGTTACCACCGTTTCTGTAATTTCCTCTGCCAAAACCGGCGACCATAGCCATCCCCATAGCAAAAAAGTTGCACCCAAAACTAAAAATATTTTCTTAAATATAATTTAATTCAAAATTTTATTTTCTCTCCTCCACCGGAAGCCTCCTCCCGGTGGATTTGAGAAACAGACATCTGGTTATTTTTACCAACTAATTGGTTTTATATTCACCAAAGTTCGACTGGACACATTCGATCCGGCATTACCGGTCACAATCGTGCTTCCTCCAATCAAATTCAAAGCTCCAGCAGCCACACCAACAGATTTTGTTACTGTAGTTACATTAGCTTGTTGATTAGTTCCTGAATCTGCATTTGCTCCAGTTATTCCTTTAACTTCAACTGTATTAATCTTAGTTGGGGTTTTCATACAACCATAACAATAACTTGTTGCACAACCACAGGCATCAGCATTAGCCATTGTCAATGAAGTCGCATTTGCATAAGCATTCCCGGTCACAATAGTTTGACGATTCAAACCACTAGCTGACAAAGCAATCACTTCTACTGACTTGGTTACTTCAGTCTGGTTTGCTTGTACATTGCCTCCAGTGTTCGCTGTTGCCACTGTCTGTGTATCAATTTTTACTGTATTGACTTCAGGCATCTGAAAACCAGGCATTTGTGCCATAGTTGGAACAGCAAAAACTAACAAAGCTAAAGTCGTTCCACCCCAAATCATAATCTTTTTCAACATTATTCCTCACCTCCTCAAACTAAATTAATAATTTAGGACGCAAAAAAAATCCCTCAAAGAGGGATGATCGTAAAAAAAGAAAACCCAATCCCCTGCAAATTAATGCCAATTTTTCTTCAGACCAACCACCTACAACTAACCAAAAGTTAATACCCACAACAACTATGTAATATCACTATAAAAAAAATTGTCAATTTTTATTCCCAAGCTAAATTTCATTTATTATTAAGAAATATCCATCAAAAAACACTAGTTTTTTAAAAAACCATTTACTCCCAGTTCAACCGATAAACTGCTATAATACTTCCATGAAAAAAATCATTAATTTTTTAAAGGAAGTCGCCGTTGAGTTCAAGAATATCACTTGGCCCAAAAAGGATACTTTAATTCAGCTCACGATTGTGGTAATATCTATCTCGATTATCATTTCCCTTATTTTAGGTGGTTTTGATTATCTTTTTACCAATTCAATTGGCTTACTTGGTAACTTAAAAAATCAAGCTCCGGTATCAACCGAACAGATTCAATCGGTTGAACCGTCTATTAATCCCCTTCCGACAGCCGCTTCTGCTACCGGAACCAAAAAATAATTATGCCAAAAACATCTACAAAAACTACCCAAAAAGAGTTTCTTTTCAAACTCTCTTCTCGTGAACCCAGTTTTGATGCCGCCTGGTATGTCATCAACACCTATTCTGGTCACGAATACAAAGTTATAGAAGCTCTCAAAACCCGTATCAAAACTATGGGTCTCGAAGATCAAATCTTTCAAGCTATCGTTCCTATTCAAAGCAAAATGGTTATTCGACGTGGCCAAAAAGTTAAATCTCAAGAAAAAACTTTCCCTGGTTATGTTTTAGTTCAAATGTCTCTCAGCGACGATTCTTGGATTACTGTTCGTACCACCCAAGGTGTCACTGGTTTCATTGGTGTCGAAAACAAACCTCAAGCTATTCCTCAAAGTGAAGTTGATAAAATTCTCAACCACACCGAAGAAGAAAAACCTAAATACGAAACTCCATTTTCTATTAGTGATATCGTCAAAATCACCAGTGGTCCATTTGCTGACTTCATTGGTACTATTGATAGTATCGATCAAGAAAAAGGCAAAATCAGAGTTCTTGTTTCCTTCTTCGAACGCGAAACCCCAGTTGAACTCGATTTCTTACAAGTTACTAAAGAATTATAATTATGGCTAAAAAAATTAAAGCAATCGTTAAAATCGCTATTCAAGCCGGAAGCGCTAATCCAGCTCCTCCAGTCGGTACCGCTCTTGGTCCTCATGGTATCAAAATCATGGACTTCTGTAATGAATTCAATGAAAAAACCAAAGACCAACGTGGTTCAGTCATCCCCGCCCTTGTCACCATTTACGAAGATCGTTCTTTTGAATTCATTCTCAAGAAACCTCCAGTTTCTGACATGATCAAAAAAATGGCTGGTATCTCCAAAGGTACTGGTACTGCTGGCAAAGAAAAAGTCGGCAAATTAACTATGGCCCAAGTTGAGCAAATTGCTCAAACTAAAATGCCAGATTTAAATACCAAAGATCTCGAAGCTGCCAAACGTTCTGTAATGGGCACTGCCAAATCTATGGGTGTTGAAATTATTGAAAAATAATTAAATTTTTTACAACCCCGCAGGGATAAGTTGATTATTCTTTTATTAATTTTTAATTAAAAAAAATATGAGCAAAACCTCACAAGAAAATAAGGCTAAAAAAGCCAAACAAGAAAGTGTGGAAGTTCAAAGCCAAGAGCTTGAACAAAAGGCCGTAACTGAAGAGACTGTAGTTGAAGAAACTTCTACTGAAACTGAAGAAACCGCCCAAATCACCAAAGTTAAAATCGCTAAAGTTCGTGGCAAAAAATATCAAACTGCCAAGAAAAAGGTTGATGTTAACAAATATTATTCCTTAAAAGAAGCTATTTCTTTAGTTAAAGAAACTTCTTTTTCAAAATTTGAAGGAAAAATCGAAGCTCACGTCACCACTTATGATGTTGGTAATGTCGGCGAAATCACTTTCCCCCATTTAGAAACTGCCAGCAAAAAAATTGTTGTCCTTAACGACACTATTTTGGCTGAAATCAAAAATGGTCAAGTAAATTTTGACATTCTTATCGCTACTCCAGCTACCATGCCAAAATTATTACCTTTTGCTCGTGTTTTAGGTCCAAAAGGTTTAATGCCAAATCCAAAAAATGGCACTTTAACCGATGATCCAGAAACCTCTGTCAAACGTTTATCAGTCGCTAAGACTATCGTCAAAACTGAGAAAAAAGCTCCTATCGTTCACATTGTAGTCGGCAAAGTTTCTCAATCAGTTGAAGAATTAGCTGCTAATATCGAAGAACTCATCAAAGTCGTCAAAACTAATAAGATCAAAAAATTAGCTCTTTGTGCTACTATGGGTCCTTGCGTCAAAGTTGAAATCAAATAATTTCACTTTTCCTTTAAACTTTAAACCCCGCTTTTCAGCGGGGTTTGTTTTTCTACGATCTAAAATCTACGACCTACAAAACTAATTTAACGCCAACTCAATCATCTTGTCCAACAGTTGGCTATATTCTATCCCTGCTGCCTTAGCTTCTTTAGGCAACAATGAATTTGGTGTCAATCCTGGAATTGTATTCATTTCCAAAATTACTGGATTCTCATCTTTAATCACAAAATCAACCCGAATAAATCCTTTTGCTTTTACTAATTCAAAAACCTTCAAAGCATATTCTTGAACTTTTTTGGTTGTTTCTTCACTTAATCTAGCCGGTACGATTTCTTCACATTTTCCTGCCGTATATTTTGCCTCATAATCAAAAAAATTATTCTTTGGACAAATTTCAATTACTGGCAAAGCCACTGGATTTCTATTTCCCAAAATTCCACACGACACTTCCATTCCTGGCAAAAATTCTTCAATGATCGCTCTTTCATCATATTTAAACGCCTCTTCCAAAGCTCCATCTAAATTATCTAAATCTTCAATTATCGTTACTCCCACGCTTGATCCTTGACCAGCTGGCTTAACCACCCACTTATTCCCTAATTCTTTCACCACATCCAAATCAACCAACTCTCCTTTAATTACATTTAATCCCTTAGGTACGGGTATTCCATTTTCTTCTACCAATTCCAAAAATTTAATTTTATCCATCCCGATTTCTGATGCTTCCGAACCGCAACCAATAAATTTAATTCCCTCATCCTCAAATATTTTTTGAATTGTTCCATCTTCGCCCACCCCTCCGTGAAGAGCAATAAAGACTACCTCGGGGGCGATTTCTTTAACTTTAGCCAAATCCAAACTTTGAGTCTCCATTATCATCTGCGTCACTTCATATTTTTCCTTATCAAAATTCTTCAACACTTGTTCACCCGAAGACAAAGACACTTCGTGTTCGCTGCCGCCGCCGCCCATTAATAGTAAGACCTTAATCTTATTCATATGAACTCCATTATACCTGATAAAATATGTTTAGTGAAAAAATATCTCTCTCTTTTTGTCCTAAACTATATCCGCTTCTTTGCCAAACTCCAACTCAAGAAAATTCATTTTCTTCAAAAGAAAAAACACAAACAGTTGGACATCGTTGGTATTACTGGTTCAGCCGGCAAAAGCTCCACTCTTTTGGCTTGCCAATCCGTTTTTCCCAAAAATATTAAAGTTAAAACCAACAATGGCTGTAACTCTGAATCCGGTCTACCTTTAAGTTTTCTTGATCTCAAAATCAACGATTACAACCCAATTTCTTGGCTCAAAATTTTAATCCTTGCTCCCATAAAATATTTAACCAACTGGAAATCTTACGATGTTTTAATTTTAGAAATGGGTATCGATTCCGCCTCCTGGCCCAAAAATATGGATTATCTTTTATCCATCGTCAAACCCAATATTGGTATTTTTCTCAACGTCAGTTCGGTTCATATGATGTGTTTTGACTCACTTGATCAAATTGCCACCGAAAAATCTAAATTAGTCAATCAGGCCAAAGTTGCCATTATTAATCCTCACGACAAATTAGTCATCAAATATACCACCAATCAAAATATTATTAATCTTGACCCGACTAACATTAAATTCAAAAACTTCTTTCTTCCCCCAGTTTATGACATTGGTTTCGGTGCCGCTTTATCCTTAGCTAAACTTTTTAATATTCCCCAAAAACAAGCTATTGAAAATATTCAAAATAATTTTTCTCTCCCTCCTTCCCGATCCTCAATTCTCAAAGGCGTCAAAGATACTACTATTATTGATAGCTCTTACAATTCTTCGCCTCTCGCCTGCCAAGAACTATTAAAATTCCTCTCTACCTTCAAAACCAAAAAGATTGCTATTTTAGGAGATATGAGAGAATTGGGCAAATCTACTCCTTTTGAACACCGCCGTATTTATGAAATTGCCACCAAATCGGCTGACATAATAATTTCTGTCGGCCCCCAAACCAAAAAATATTTTGGATCCAAATCTCAAAAATTTACTTATTGGTGGCAGGCTGTCAACTATCTTCAAGATACTATCAAAGGCAGTGAAACCATTTTAATCAAAGGTTCTCAAAACACTATTTATTTGGAAGAATTAATCAAAACTATTCTGTCTGATCCCAAAGATTCCTCAAAACTCTGTCGCCAATCACCCTGGTGGCTAAAAACTAAAGAAAAATTCAAAAACGAAAATCAATCGTCTACCCTTTAAAATCCTTATCTTTTTTCATTTCTCTTTCTATCAAGTTTCTCAAAAATACTGATTTTGGAATCATCCTTTTTTGCCCTACCCAATCCAAATAAGTCAAAATTTTTGGTGACACAAAAAAATTAAACCTAACATCAATCAAGCTTTTAGCTTTTTTGATCGACTCCCAAATTGTTTTTTCTACGTTAACCGGAGTGTATTTTGCCAAAATTAATTTTGGATCATCCATACCGGCAATAAATACTGGTTCCATTTCTTCCTTATACATCGCAATCACCGGTTTATTAATCTCCAAAGCCTTACTCAAAATATAACCCATCGACATACTATGACCAGAAATTTCCATAATCACAATATCAGCCTTATTAATACACTTCAAAGTCTCATTATAATTTTCTTTTTTTGCCTGAACATCACCCCTCAAATCTTCTACTCCACTTCTAACCCATTTCCATACTTTATCACTCACCATTTTGTATTCAGCCGAAATCGTTTTATAAATCAACGAATAAAGCTCTTTATCTTTGCCTACCAATCTGGATGAGGCCACAAAATATATTTGCATATCTAACCATATTGTAACAAACATTTTGTCTCAATAAATCAGGATATTTCACTCCAAAAGATTAATTCTTTTTCTCAATAATTACATTCCAAATTTTTCTCTAAAAAACTCTATATCCATTTTTATCACTTCATCCCACGACTGTTTTAAATTATGATCATTCCCCTGTCTCACATCCAATCTGACTTCTTTCCCTAATTTAGTTAATTTATTTTTAAGATTCTGTTGCCATTCTACTTTACACCACACATCCACTGTTCCCTGATGAATTAAAATTGGCGAATTTATCCACCCATAAAAATTATCAATTGAATAAAGCTTACTGTCATAATCCTCTTCAAAATCAACAATTTTTTGTTTCACAATTTTCCCGCCCTCGCTGTCATCCATTGTTTCTAAAATACTTTGAGGGAAAGGATTAGTCATCGGTGCCCACAATACTGTCGGATAATTTTCTCCAGTTATTTCCAATACTGAAATAGCAATTTGTCCCCCGTTACTGTGTGACCAAATTCCAATTTTTGTCTTATCTACGTAATCAAGCTTTTTTACCGCCGTTATTAAATCCAATACACTGACTGGTTTTTCAAATCTCGCTTCCAAAATATCTTTTGATTCCCCATCAGACAATCCATATCCCAAAAAATCTAAACTGACAGTCACAAAACCATTCCTGGCCAGTTCGTCAGCTGCTTTCCAACTCCCTGAACCAACAAAATATCCCTCTCCTTCGGCATAACCCCTAATCATAATTATGGCCGGCATTTTATTACTCATCGGTGTCATTGGTAGGTTCATCATCCCCGAAATTTTCTTTCCATTACTTTCAAAAGTAATTACGTAACTCGTAAAATTATTTTCTTTCTTAACTCCCTCTTTGTCATAAGCCTTAATCAAACTTTTTCTCGTCTCATCCAAAACCTTATTTTCTTCAATAATTTTAATCTCCGATGACTGTAACTCTCTTTTTTTTAGATTTTCAAAATTATATTGAGCCAAATAACCAATATTTTTTTCTTTTGGTTTTTCTTGATTTACAATTTTTGTCCCTAATGGCGACAGCCAACCAGTTTTTTTATCCAAAAATTTTCCCATCCCTAACCCTATTCCAACAAATAAAATAAATAGCCCAACTATTTTAAAAATCTTCATCATTATCTTATTTTATAACTTAATTAGTAATTAATAATTTGTAATTAGCCATTAATTTCTATCCTATAATACTTGACATTTCTTCCTGTTTCTGTTACAATTTCCACAATAAAAACTTAAAAAATAATCAGTCAATAAAACGCTTTTTGATTTTTTTATTTTTATAAATAAGTTTTTTCGCACATTAAGGTTTAGGGTTTACTTGATTTCTTTTATTTTTAATTTGGCCAACTGGCCAATATATAGAAGGAGGTATCCCCATGGCAAGATCGTCCGTCGCCCAGGTGGAAACCACCACAAGCTGCTACTCCCGCCGTCCCCCAAAAAGAGACCGGCGTACAGTCCGAGGCATCATCGCCGCTGAAAGAAAAGCAGCGGAGAGATCTGTCAAGCAACAACCCAAGATTCGGGAACCCCACCGCAACACCCGTTGCGGTGAGACCAAACCCAGGTAAACCCCAGCGCCCGGGAGAGCGCATAGCCTTTTCTTCGCACCGAGGCTGCTAATCTCCCACCGTGACGGTGCTGCATATTGGCCCACAAGCCACTCATAATATGCCGCACCGTCACCTATCCCAATACAAAATTACTGATCACTATGCACGAAATCAGATTTTCACCATCAGACATAGCCTTCTTTCACAATCAAAAAACCGAAACAGAAAATCGTCTGACTGATTTTAATTCCAGTTACGCTGCTAATTCCCCAGAAGTAGAGCTTCCCTATTCTTCCGAAACTATTTCTACTGCTTTTCAGCCTCTACTCGAAATTTTACAATCAAAAATTCCCTCAATTAATCAAGCCAGAATACTAGAAATCGGTGGCTCTAGTGGACTTTTGTCTAAATATCTTCAAGATCAAGGCGCCAATGTCACCATGGTCGAAATTCAATCAATATTTGTCGATCAAGCCAAAAAACGAGGAATCGATGCCCGACGTTACAACGGTTCAAGTCTGACCTCAGTCATTGATAGATCAGATAACTTTGATGTCATTATCGCCAACAGAGTTTTTGAAGATATTGTTATGGACGAATACTCAGCCAAAGTTCTCATCAAACAATCATCTTTATTTCTTAAACCTCAAGGTTTCCTCCTCATTGGTAGCCAAAACCCACTGGCTATTTGGGATTACGCCTTTCTCAAAAATGGTTTTAATATCACTGACACTAAGCAATCAAATTTTAATCCCTATATTAAAGAAGTCCGAGTCTATCAACAATAATTAACTTTAATTTTGACCAAAACCTTTATTTCAGTTATAATCGCCCAAAATAATTAAATAAAAAAAATCAGTATATTCTTACAAATATATCTCGCGATTTTCTTTTTGTTTTTTATCCTAAGTACTTTGGAAAATTTTTCTTTTCTTTATTTTAATTTATCGGCCCAGTGCCGATAATAATAAGGAGGGGTGTCCGGTGGCAGCAGACAAAAACGGGAACAAGAATCATGGACCCGTCGGCTCTCGCGCTGTGCTCGCACAGGAAAGACACAACCAACGATCTGCGCAAGTCGTTCCCCCACCCACTGCCAAGAAGAAGAAAAAAGACCAACATATGAAAAAAGGGAGATAGTTCAGTTCTTCCACCCACGCACACAGAACTATCACCATTTTCCGGCGGAGCGTACTCCAAAGTTACACTCATCTGTAACTTACGCTCCGCCGGTTTCCTCAATTCATCAATAATTCCCCAATTAAGTGCTAAAATAATCCAATTTGGAAAATCAAAAGTATTAGCACTTTCACATAAATTTTCAAATTAAAAATTTTTTGATAAGTAATTTTTGCCGTCAATTCGGCAATTAATAAGGAGGTATTCCTTATGGAAGAGAATGGTTGGGACAACCGCCTAGTTGAACAGGTCAACGCTGGAGGCCAACTCGTCAGGATCAATATCTTTCCTAAAGACAGAAAAAGATGTCTAACCCGACAAGCCACCATAGAACTCCTGACCCAACTTGATACGCCATATCAAATCGGACCAAGCGGATATCCGTTAGTATTACGAAGGGATGCCGACAGTTTCGATTCCCACTACTATCGCATAGTTGTCGTTAGCTAACCCACCTCCACACTTCTTCCCCCTCTCCTTAATTCACTTCTGACATTGTCAGAGTTTAAAGAGGAGAGGGGGCACGGTATTTATCCTTAGACTTTTATTTTTATTTTTGTTATAATTCCCCATCAACCGAAGATAGTAGGCATACCAATAAGTCCCACCGAGGTCAAAACAATTTATTTTGTCTTGAATCATCCTCGCTTCTTCGGCGAGGTTTTTTTTGTTAAATAGGTCTAAATTTGGAATAAAATGACAAATTTTGCCTATTTATCAAACCCCGATTCATCGGGGTAGCTCTAGAAAATATTATTAATTCAATCACAAATGCCAAATCAAGCCAAAATCGATCAAGTCGCTGATATTACCAGCAAACTTGAAAGTGCTAAATCTTGTGCTTTGATTCAGTATCAGGGTCTCAACGCTGCTGACGTTTCCGCTCTTCGCGATAACGTTCGTGCTGCTGGCGGTAAAATTGAAGTTGTCAAAAACAGCCTTATTTCTCGTGCTTTTGCCAACATCGGTATTACTCTCCCTGAAACTTTGACTGGCCCAACCGCCATCACCTTCTGTAACGAAGATGAAGTCAATCCTTTAAAAGAGATTGATAAAGTCAACAAAGATCACGATTTCATCACCTTCAAATACGGTGTCTACGACAAAAAACTTCTCGGATTTGATGAATTAAAGCAATTCATCTCTCTTCCATCCAAATCAGCCCTTATGGCTCAACTTTTAGGTGGATTAGTCAATCCTTTACAACGTCTTGCTTATGGTTTGAAATACAACCAAACTCAACTCGCTTTAGCTCTTAAAGCTGTTGCTGACAAACAAGAGCAAAATTAATTATTATATATTTATTAAAATATTAAAAATATGGAACTTTCTGCAAAATTGCAAAAAATATTAGATTCTATTGCTGAACTTTCAGTTTTAGAATTGTCTGAACTCGTTAAAGGTATCGAAGAAAAATTCGATGTCAAAGCTGTCGCTGCTGCTCCTGTAGCTGCTGCTGGTGCCGCCACTACTGGTGCTGCCGCTCCTGCTGCTGAAGAAAAGAGTGAATTTGATGTTGTCATCACTTCTGGTGGTACCAACAAAATCGCTGTTATCAAAGTTGTCCGAGAATTCAAACCAGAATTAGGTTTGAAAGAAGCTAAAGATATGGTCGATGCTACCCCAGCTTCTCTCGGTACTATGAAAAAAGATGCTGCTAATGATGCTAAAGCAAAATTAGAAGCCGCCGGCGCTCAAGTTGAATTAAAATAATTTTAATTTCTACTTAAACTTTAAACCCCCTCTTTCGAGGGGGTTTTTGGTTTAATAAAATTATTTTGCTGTAATATTCAGTGATGGCAAACCTTGTTTTATCCACAAATTTCCACTTCTCTCTCCATTTCTGTTCATCAATCCACTCTCAAGAACTTTTTGTATAATTTTTTCTCCCAAAAAACCCATTTCTTCTTTAGAAAGTTTCTTTTTGCGCAAAATAGTATTCAATTTAACTTCTACTCCTAAATCTGTTTCAGCTTCCTGAAGTAGATACACCACACAAATACTATATATACCTAAAACAGAGCATATCTCTCTACCTAAATTCCTAAATTCTCCCGAATATTCTAATCTCTTTTCTTTTTTAGATTCTAAATTACTATCTCCTACTATTTTTGGCGACAAAAATAAACTTACAAAACCAGAAGGTATATCATCTTTCAAACTATCAGGGATAGAAATATTATCTTTTGATTTCGTTTCGCTATTAATCGCAATAAATAAGCTATCCCTCCAACCCTGAACAACCACTTTATCAATTCCGAAATCTTTACTTTTATCAAAAACACCATTTACTACCATAGCCACATCTGCATCTGAAGGTTCAAAAATTTCTCCAACACCATACTCATCAGCACCACAGGTATAAGAAACCTTAATCGTTTTTTCATTATTTTCTAAACCACTACCGTCTATTCTAAATTCTCTATCCTTTTTATCTGGTATTTTTAAACCAGTCAAAGTAACGTCCAAAACTGCATTACAAAGATCAATTTGTTTTTGCTTTGGTTGATCTGAAAACTGATTTAAAGGAATACCTAGTTCACATATAGGAGCCATAATTAAATTAATTTTTAATTTTGGTTGATTTTACTCAACAAATCCTCTAAAATACACTTGATGTCCGAAAAAACAGACAACTTAACTACCATCCTAAAACCTTATGGTTTAACCGAAGAAGAGTCAGTTATTTACCTAAGTTTACTAGTAAACAACACTTCTTCTGCTCTCACCATCAGTCGCCAAACCCATATTTCCAGGACTAAAGTGTACCGTATTTTGGACAAACTTATTCAAAAACAATTAGTTGTTCAAGAATATAGCCAAAACGGTTTTAAATTTAAAGCCAATCCTCCTTCACAGTTGGAATATTTAATTAATCAAAAAGAAATCGAAATTTCCTCCCTCAAACAAACCCTGCCTCAAACCATTAATCTTTTGGAAAATTGTCTTAACCAAAATCATCCTCAATCCCAAATTCTTTATTATCGTGGGAAGGAAGGTTTATCCCAAGTCAACTGGAATTTACTTAACGCCACCAAAGAATTTTTAAGTTACGAAGTTGATGTTGCTGAAGCTTATCTTCCCC
>JAHBAQ020000007.1 GCA_018500045.2 Candidatus Shapirobacteria bacterium
TGCAGCTTCAGATGTGTATAGGAGACAGGAATAATATTGCTATCGATTAAAAAATCTACTCTATTTCTTCCTTTATGCTCACCATCAAATGAAATTTCCAGAACTTTTTCTCTTTCAAAACTAATCTTTTGCTCAATTAGCCTCTTCTCAATTGCATCACAATACTGTTTTTCATTTCCATATAAGCCAACGTCATTCCTAGCTTTAAACAAAATTCCATTAATTTTATAGGAAAGTTCTTTGTAAACAATTTTTTCTTCTCCCTGGGTCATATTAGCATTATTCGCATTGTATATAATCTGTATATTCGCATTCTTTTATTCTTTCTTTACTCTCTTTTCCAGGTCTTCTAATTTCTTGTCTATATCTGCGGCTTTATCTTTATTTGTGTTCTCTGCCTTAATTATTGATTCTTGTTTCTTGATTCCTTGCGCCATCTCCGGAGCACTACTGTCCCACATTTTCAAACCCGGAGAAACTAATTCCGCTTCCACTGGTTTGTTTTTTAACACTTCATCTATATTTACTGGCTTCACCGCCGGCTTATCAATCTTTGCAGGCTGAGCCGCAACTTTCACTATTTCTTGAATGGGTGCTCTTGGTTTGAAATTTGGTGACACTGGGGTTACTGGAACAGATTTATTATTAATTTCACTGTTCTCAACCGAATCCTGAGCTTGACTAATATAATCAAAAGATGCGTTGAGCTGTGATTCTGATTCCACTGACTTAAGCCAGTCATAAAACTGTATGATTTTTAACAATATTTCCTTGTTTTCTTTTGAAAGTTTTCTGGTATTCGATGAATTCGTTATATAGTTTATTTGATCATAACCGCCTCTTTTTTTAAGACCCAATGCCGTATGTACCGAACTACTGTAATCAGCTAGCCAATTATGGATTGTCGGAGATAAATTTTTGGAATCGCCTCCACCTACTAAAAGGTCGGAATCTCCAATCAACTCATTATTGGCTTCTACTGAGGAAAGCGCCCTTTCTTCCCATTTTTTAAACCTAAAACCATTTCGCCTAAAATATAATTCTTTAATTTTTTCTAAAAAATTAATTTTTTGTTGCAAAAAAATTATATCAACTTTTAACAAACTAATAAAAGAGTCGGGGTTTAATTCTTCAAATAATTCAATTTCAAAATTTCTAAACATGTCAACAAATTCTTTGCTGGATTTACCATTCTCCCTATACTTTACAATATCTGGTAAAAAGGGTATCACGTATCTGCCATTATCATATTGCAAATCAAAATCAGCACTGTTTAAAATCGAAAGCCATTCTGCTTCGTCAGCAAACCTTTTCAATTTATTATCTGCCTCAATTAACTTTTCCAAAGCGCTAATTAAAATGGAAGACAACATTTCCGAGCCATACATGGTGGCTTCATTGAAAAAAAACTTCTTTTTCTGCATATCTAAACCATTCCACAAATCAATAAATTTTGATTTCTGGTTTTCGCTCCAATTCAAATCCGTAAAATTATAGTTTTGTTGGTCTGAGTTCATAAATTATTGCTAGCTTTTTGGCGGTTTGTCGCCCGGCGAAACTGGTTTAAAATGCACCATTGACTCATCATATTTCTGGAATCTAACTTTAATATCATCCCTGATCTGCTTGTGATAATTTGCTTTAATTCCCCCGATTTCAACTTCTTCATCTGTATCCAAAGATTTTTTAATTTGCTCTCTAATTTCCGGAGTTGCCGCAAATCCTTTATCCCGCCTTTTTTGCATTTCTCTATCAATAGCAACACCCTCCAAAGCATCTTTGTAGGTTTCATATGCTTTCTCGACACCACCAGCGTCTTCAATAAAGCGCTGTAAAGCGTTGTTCTTCTTGGCATTCATGTGAGATGCCTGACTGTAATCATTCTTTTCATTAGCATCAAGAATGTGACGTCCGGTAATGTCGCTCATTTTGTATTCACCATTTGTCATAATATCAGCCACAAGACTCCAATGAGCAAAGCCAATCTTATCTCTCGCCCCAAGCTTCGTAAAGTTTGTATAGGCCTCTAATTTAGAATTTTCAAAAGCTTTGTAATTTTCATACTTATGATATTTGTCTGGATTCGCATGCTCAGCCTTCTCCCAAAATTCCTTCTCGAAGTCTGAACGGTGTTTTTTTCTTAGTTTAGCCAAATTTTCAGGAGTTGTCCCTTCAGGTGTCTCCGAAGCTTTTGCCTGAACAAAACTTTCAAATTTATTTTCAAGATCATTGGTCAAAGATTTATAATCCGACTCGCCTTCAACTATAACTTCTCCCGTATCCTTATCAATTGAGGAATGGATTCGCTTTGGATGCCCGTGATGATCCATATTATAAATTTCAGCATACCAAAATTCTTTATTCTCATATGCATGCTTAGACATTGCGGCAGCCAAGTGCCCTGCTTCATCTTCATCAATTATTCCACTTGCAACCTGATCGTTAATCCATTGTATTGCTCCTTTACGTGAAATTTCATATTTTTTGCCTGTAACACCACTAACCAGAATTTCATTCATTCCTTTTTCACCCATTAACTGATCTAAAGCCCCCAAATACTGAAGCTTTGTGGTGTTGTCTTTTTTCCCTTTTAACATTTTTGCATAAATTTGTTTTACAACACCAATAGCCTGCCTTTCTGATAAATAAGGGGTTTCTTTTTCACCTTTTTCTTTTGCTAAATGCAAAACTGTTTCAGCTCTTCTAGCCAAATCAGGCTCATCAATCCATGGTAGTGACGCTGTAATCTCCTCTGCTACGGCGGAAGCTTCGTGGCCAACCTCATGTTCCTTCCTTTCTTTCCTTTCCTCCAAAGATTTTTTCACAATTGAAGGATTAAACATCGCAAAAAGAGCTTGCTTTGCCCTGCCTTTTGCGCCAATCTCGCCATGCTCATCTTTCAAATTTTTTCCAAACCATTTAGTTGTATATTCAACCTTCTTTCTAGACCCATAGTCCTTCGCCATACCCACACCGGCCTTTGTAGCACCCCCCACGATGGCAAACGGAGCAAAAATTCCTTTTTGCGCTGTGCTGGTTATGGCGCTGGCGCCGTAAACACCTGCCATATCCGCAACTTTAAGCGCGGCAATCAAAAATACCAATAACAGCAAATTACTGGCCACCCTAAACACAAAAGCGGCTACATCTGAATTTCCCAAATCTTGTACCAGCCTTGGGTCGCTCACTGTTTGTAAAATAGTATTGTCTTTAAACTGGTTGGAAATCACCGCCGTCATATTTAAAAAGAAAGCCATTATGGGCGTGAAAAATGCGTACTTTAAAAAGTTATCCCACCAGGTTTTTTTGTATTGCGCGGTTGAAGGCAGAACACCCAAGGCGTAAGCTAAAGGCGAAATTAACAGCAAAAGCCAAATGGCAACCACACGAATCAGCAAAAATACCGCAATGGCAGTAAATACGGCAAAGCTACCAATGGACATCGCCAAAAAGAACAATGGTTTAATAATCCCAGAAAATGATGCATCACTAAAAGCTTTGGTAATGTATAAGTCTCTATAAGTGCCCACCATTAAATCTCCGGCCAAAGAACGGATTACGGTAACGTTGGCGGGCAAAAATTGCGCTTGCACTGTGTCTGCCAAAGCCAAAATTGCCTGAGCAATTACCAGGCTGAAGTTTATCATTAACGCCGCCAAAATTAATTGCACCAGCAGCCCGCGAGCCTGATAACTTTCCACTCTGAACAAAGTTGCCAAAGCAATCACAATTAGCGCAATAATGAAAAATATGTTGCAGATATTCCGAATTACTTCCCACCCGGGATAAATTACCGCAACAAAAGTATCGGTATAAACATGAATGGAGAGCATTGCCTGAATAAGCGGGGCAATGAGCCAATAAAAAATTCCGTAAACTAGTTCTTGCAAAAATCCGATTATTATTCCGAATATCTCATTTATTAAAGCCGCGATGCCGCCGCTGCCGCCACCTGTGTAGCCGCCTTTAGATGTTACGCTTCCGTTGCCTTGAACACAGGTAATCGGCGTTGATGTTCCCACGGTTTCGTTCCCCGTGCATGCCGGCGGAGACGTTGTGTCATTTTTTAAAGCCTCCTGCGAAGAGTAAAGCTGAACATAAACCGCTTTGCCACCTTGAAAAAAGGTTGTCCAATCATTTGAACCTAGCGGATAAACCAAAACCAAATCAGGGTAAGCGTATATTAAATTCAACCCCTTCTCTCCGGAACTGTCATTTTTACTTTGGTAATACCAAAATTCTTAAAGTCAGCCGGGGTAATGGTAAAAGATTTGCTAAATACTTCGCTGCCGGATTTAAACTCTTTCAAGGTTGATTCTTCGTTAATCGCTCCAAAATTAGCGCTGTTTTGGCATTTGTCATAAGCCCCTGTCTCTTATACACATCT